>JBBQAL010000069.1:0-14982 GCA_038316135.1 Candidatus Nanopelagicales bacterium
ACGGTGGTGAACGCCGCCTCGGCCGCGTCGATGACCAGTCGCAGGCCAGCCAGCCACGCCGCCCGGTCTTCGGCGGTGGCTGGTCTACCAGCCGATGCTCGGGCCGCGCAGCCGGCGAGCTCACGGGTGTCGGCAACGACCCCGGCAACAGCATCGGGCAACACGGGTAAGGGAAACACCGGGGGAGACCTCCACGACGGATCGACGAATGGTGATGCCGGGGGTTTCTCGTCAGTGGTGCGGTCTCCATGAGCCAGTCCGTGTCCGATACTCAAATCCCGGCTTCGAACACATCAGTAACGCTAAACCAACGGTCTGACACAACAACGCCCCATCACGTCCAAAGTCAGTCAGCCGGTGGACAGCAACCCACGCACACACGCACTCAGTACCGGACGCGAGCGAGAGTTCGCTCGTCCGCCTCGGTCTACAGGACGTTGAGATACTGCATGGCGCTGAGCAATCGCTGGACGGGCCGGTCCAGTCCCCACCGAGCGGTCAGATGCTCGAGAGCATCGGGGTCGGCCGGAGTACGGGGCAGCGTTGAGCTCAGTTCGGGTACCGGGACGTCCGTGCGCACTCGCACGACCTCGATGGCCCGCGTCAGGTACTCGCTCGCCGGTTCGATCTTGGCTCGGTGTGGCACATCGACCGATGGGTCGTTCAGCGCTGCCAGGAGCAACTCGATCGTCGGGAACTCAGCAACAACAGTCGCCGCTGATTTGTCGCCGACCCCCTTCACGCCGGGAAGTCCGTCTGAGGGGTCCCCACGCAGAGTGGCGAAGTCGGCATACGACGAGGCAGGAACGCCATAGCGCTCCTGCACACTCTCTTCGCTGATCCGCTCGGCCTTGGCGAAGCCCTTGCCGATGTAGACGATCGTGGTCGGACGCACGCCCTCGGCGAGCTGGAAGAGATCACGGTCACCGGTCACGATGTCGACAGGCATCGCGGAGGCGCGCGCAAGCGTTGCCATAACGTCGTCCGCTTCGAAATCCGCCACACCAACACGGGCAACGCCGAGAGCGTCCAGCACCGCCTCGATCACCGGCACCTGGGGCGCGAGGGCATCGGGGACTTCCTCGACGTCCGGTGGTTGGTCGGCGGCTACGCGATGCGCCTTGTATCCGGGAATGAGGTCAACCCTCCATTGCGGACGCCAGTCAGTGTCAAAGCAGGCCACCAGGTCAGTGGCCGGACGGTCGGTCAGCATGCGGGTGACCGCGTCCAGGAAGCCTCGGACGGCGCCGATAGGCGTTCCGTCTGGCGCGGTGATCGACTCAGGTACGCCATGGAAGGCCCGAAAGTACATCGAGGCGGAGTCGAGCAGCATCAACCGCCGGGGATTAGCCATGTTGTTGACACTACCGATCCTCGCAGCGGTGATGCCCCGGAATCAGCCGCGGGGTGGTGGTCAAGCGGCTCTCCCAGTCGGACGCATTTCGCAAGCGCTCTTGACGAATCGACCGAGCGGACCGACCGTAGAGGGATGGAACCGGTGAGCCCGATACCGACGCATGGTGCGGTCTTCTTCGATCCGCGCGACGAAGGTCGCTTTCTCCGGGTCTCGTTCCATGACTCGCTCGGTGTCTTCGTCCTGAGCCTGTGGAAAGACGACACCTGCCTTGGGACCTTCCGACTGCCTGTTGACGATGCCCCGCGGCTGATCCACTCGATGGTGGGCGCGCTCGTCGGAGGCGACGCGGCCATGAGCACCACCACCCCATCTTCGGATAGTCGAACCCTTTCAGCCGTTTCGGAAGCCCTCCAACGACGCGAGAACGCCTGAAGCGCTTCGATCGCCCCAGCCGGGTACGGTGACGGCTGTGGATCCCTTCGCCGATGGCCGCCGTCTTGCGGCCGCCCAAGAAGCCGCTCGCGGTGCCGGTATCGACGCCCTGCTCATCACGCCGGGGCCCGATCTGCTGTACCTGACCGGATACCAGGCCATCGCCTTGGAGCGGCTCACCTGTCTTGTCGTTCCGGCGAATGGTGACCCCGTGCTCGTGGCACCTGAGCTAGAAGTACCGGCTGCGCAGGCATCACCATTGGGTGTGGCAGGCGTTCCGATTCGAGGCTGGGCCGAGACCGACGATCCCTACGCACTGGTCGCCACCTTGACGCCTCGTGCAACGGCCGTCGCTCTCGCTGACTCGATGGCGGCCGCTGCCGTCCTCCGGCTGCGCGACGCCATGCCGAAGACACGTCAGCAACTGGCCGGACCGGTGCTGCGTGAGTTGCGCATGATCAAGAGCCTCCACGAGATCGAGTACCTCCGACAGGCAGGTCGGGCCATCGACAGCGTTCACGAACAGGTTCCCGACTTCCTGAGGCCAGAACGCACCGAGCGTGAGGTTGGGGACGACATCTCCGAAGCCATCCTGGCGGCGGGTCACACCACGGTCGACTTCGTCATCGTTGCCAGCGGCCCCAACGCGGCCAGCCCACACCACGAAGTCTCCGACCGCCGCATCAACGTCGGCGACCCCGTCGTCGTCGATATCGGGGGCACCATGGACACCGGCTACTGCTCCGACTCAACCCGTACGTACGCGCTAGGGAACGCACCCGATGACTTCCTGGGCTACTACGCCGTACTCCTGGAAGCACAACGCAGTGCCGTCGAGTCCGTTCGACCCGGTGTAACAGCAGAGTCGGTGGACACCGTTGCGCGAGACGTCATCACCGAAGCCGGATATGGGGATCGGTTCATCCATCGCACCGGTCACGGCATCGGCCTCGAGACGCACGAGGAGCCGTACATCGTGCGCGGAAACACCGAACTGTTGCGTAGCGGCATGGCATTCAGTGTCGAGCCAGGGATCTACCTGCCCGACCAACATGGCGCGCGCATCGAGGACATCGTCGTCGTCACCGCTGACGGCGTCGAAGCGCTGAACAACACGACCCATGAGCTCGTCGTCATCGACACCGCTCACAGTTCCTGACCCGCCCCCAAGCGAGGAGCAAAGACACCCGTGGCCCTGGCCGTCATTCGAGAGTTCACCGATCCGAGCTCAGCCGACCTGTTGCCGACGGTGCGGGAGATCTGCGATGACGTTTTGGTACCTCAAGCCGCCGCTGCGGAAGAGGCAGGTGAGTTCCCACGTGAGGTGTTCCGGACACTCGGCACCACTGGACTGCTCAGCCTCCCATTCCCGCAGGAGTATGGCGGCGCAGGGCTGCCCCTGCACGACTACCTTCAAGTGATCGAAGAGTTGGCCTCCGCTTGGGCAACGGTCGGTCTCGGGGTCAGCGTTCACACCCTTTCCTGCTTCCCGCTCACCTCGTTCGGTACCGACGAGCAGAAGCAGCGCTGGCTCCCGACGATGCTTGGTGGTCAGCTGCTGGGTGCGTACTGCCTCTCAGAGGCAGGAGCAGGGTCGGACGCCGCTGCGCTCGCCACCAGCGCATCGCACACCGACTTCGGATATCGAATCAACGGCGTGAAGTCATGGATCAGTCACGGCGGAGTGGCTGATTTCTATGTGGCCATGGTGCGTACATCCGACGATGGGGCAAAGGGCATCACCTGTGTGCTGCTCGACTCCGACACCGCCGGCCTCTCGGCCGGGACCCCAGAGCGCAAGCTCGGTTTCTCGGCGTCACCGACGGCACAGATGATCTTCGACGACGTCCCGGTTGACGCAGACCGACGGATAGGGGAGGAGGGGCAAGGATTCGCCATCGCGCTGGCAGCGCTAGACGGAGGGCGCCTCGGAATGGCTGCGTGCGCCGTCGGTATCGCACAAGCGGCCCTCGACCTGGCGGTCGAGTACGCGCATGAGCGTCAGCAGTTCGGTCGCCCGATCGCAGAGTTCCAGGGTTTGTCGTTCATGCTTGCCGACATGGCCACTCAGGTGGCGGCGGCCCGCGCTCTCTATCTCGCTGCCGCGCGCAAGCGTGACCGTGGTGACCCCTTCGGAGTAGACGCTGCCATGGCCAAGCTCTTTGCAACGGACATGGCCATGCAGGTCACCACCGATGCGGTCCAGGTGCTCGGTGGCGCTGGCTACGTGAAGGACTACCCGGCTGAGCGCTACTTCCGCGAAGCCAAGGCGCTGCAGATCGTCGAAGGCACGAATCAGATCCAACGTGTGGTCATCGGGCGTTCCTTACGTCCACGCGGCTAGATCGGGATCGGCGCGGTGTGCGGTGCTCGACGCCAGTAGGCTGGAGCTGTGGATGAGCTTGACGGACACGACCGGCAGATTGCGCAGCTGTTGAGCGCAGATGGCCGCATGAGCTACACCGAGCTGGCCAAGCACACCGGACTCTCGACCTCTGCGGCTCACCAACGCGTTCGACGCCTCGAACAGCGCGGGGTCATCACCGCATATCGCGCAAGCATCGATCTACCAGCCATCGGGCTGCCCATGACGGCGTTCGTGTCCATCTCACCGATTGATCCAGCAGACCCCGACGACATCCCCGATCGGGTCGCTCATCTGCGGGCCGTTGAGTCCTGCTACAGCGTTGCCGGTGACCACAACTACGTCCTCAAAGTGCGGGTCGCCAGCCCGGTGGCCCTTGAGCAGCTCCTGGCCGACCTGCGGGCCAGTGCCCACGTCACTACCCGAACAACGGTGGTTCTCAGCACTCCGTACGAGAACCGCCCGCCCGATCTCGGTGACGAACCAGGAGATGACGCCAACGGGAAGTCCATTCCCTCGTAGCGGTAGCTGGTCGAGCCGGGGGACTTCTCCCGTTATGTCCGACATTTCCGGACGCGCCGTGGCTCGCCGCGATGTGGGTGCGCTCACCCATTCGGGCTACAGTCGAAGTGATCACGAAATGGTCACGGCGGCATCCCTCATGACTCGTCGTCCGGACCTCACGGCACACCAGCGAAGGCGGGATCTGTGGCAGGGCGACGACGAGCAGAGCGACCCAGCACGGCCTCAGCCGGCCTGGGCGGCGTCTTGGCCGGCCATTCACGGCTCTTGGGCGTCACCGCGTTGATCGCCACGGCCGCACTGTTAGCCGCAGTGGTGATCCCGGCCGCGTGGCGCTCAGCCGGCACCGACGTTGAAGCCTCAGCGGAAGCCAACAGCCTGTTCACCCTGGTCAACCAGGCGCGGGCCAACAACGGACTTGGCCCGCTGGACTTCGCCTCCGACCTCACGGCGGTCGCTGCTCGACGAGCCTCGATCATGGCCGAATCCCGGTCACTCACCCACACCCCTGACCTCGGTGGGCAGGTCTGCTGCTGGACGTGGATCGGCGAGAACGTCGCTTTCGCCGGTTCAGTTCAATCCGTGCACGACGTGCTCATCAACTCTGCGCCACACCGAGCGAACATCCTCAATGCCGACGCCGACGACATCGGCGTCGCCGTCGTCAAAGGTGGGGGAGAGTATTGGGCAGCCGAGGTCTTCCGAGCCCGCTCGGACACTGATCGGGCTGGCGATGCCAGCTCCGGCTCTCGCGGGGGCGACCGCAGCTCACCGACCACCACGTCCGGTGCACCAGCCCCGGCACCTACCTCATCAGGCACCACCACGACGAGCACCATTCCAGCGCTGACCCGAGCCCAGCTCCTCCGTCAGCAGCTCGAGCAAAACCTGCGCAACGCGAGGCAGAACCTACAGGCCGATCGACGAAAGCACGGACCGTTCGATCCGGTGAAAGCGGCCGTCCGCTACTCAGCAACACTCGACAGAGTGACGCGCTAACAGGTTGCAGCCTGGCACTCTAGTGAGTCGGGGCCATGTCAGAAGCTGCCGCCGCCCTCGACGCCGCAGCTGCGGCGTGTGTCTCCGCCGCAATCTGACCCTTCGGATAGCCCTCAGTAATCCACCACTCCTGTCCCTCTTCGGGCAGTGAATGCACCGGGTCGTAGTAGACGTGCTTCTTCCGCACCGCATCGGGGTCTTCCAGCTCGATCCCGGTGCGGTAGTTCTTTGACCAGTAGGAAATGCCAAGTACGTGGTCGTACTCGTCGACCTGGTGCACCCAGCGCTTGCCAACGAAGGGCACGTCGCACGTGACTCGGGGGGTTGCAAATCCAGGCAGGTAGCCCATGATGCCGTGCTGCAGTCGCTGCGCGTCGGCCAGCGAGACGCGCCAGTGCTCAGCGAAGGGGATCATGTCAGGCATGTAGAAGTAGTACGGCAAGATGCTCGCACTATCGAGCAGGGCGAAACAAAGATCGAGCATCTGATCAACGCTGTTGTTGATGCCGGCCATCAGGACACCCTGATTGCGCACGTCGCGGATACCGACGTCGAGCAGCCCGCGTGATGCTCGGGCGACCAGCGGCGTCACTGAGTTCGCGTGGTTGACGTGGGTGTGGACGGCCAGGCCAACTCCGCGGCTGGATGCCTTCGTAGCCAGTCGCTCTGCCCCGGCCAGAACATCGTCGGAGTACCAGTGTTGAGGGAGCCCCATCAGTGCCTTGGTCGCTAGCCGGATGTCACGGATGTTCTCGACATCGAGGATCTTGTCGACGTAGGCCTCGAGGTTCTTCCACGGCATGTTGCCGACGTCGCCACCTGAGACCACCACGTCACGGACCGACGGTGTAGCGCGTAGGTAGTCGAGGTGTTGCTGCATGCGGTCGACTGGCTTCAGCTCGAGCTTCAACTTCTTCACGGTCGGGGTGGAGTTGCCGACGAGGTCCATTCGCGTGCAGTGTCCGCAGTACTGCGGACAGGTGGAAAGCACCTCGGCGAGCACCTTGGTCGGATACCGGTGGGTGAGACCCTCAGCTCGCCACATGTCGTGCTCGTGCAGAGAGTCGCGGCTGGAGTAAGGGTGCGAAGGCCAGTCTGTGCGCCTGTCGCTGAACACCGGAAGCATGTAGCGACGGACCGGGTCGACGTAGTAGGCCTCGGTGAACGATTGCGGGGTGGGGGTCCCGGCGTCGTGCGAGTCAGGGACCATGGTGTTGACCATCTGCGGAGTGATCAGCATCGACATCGTTGCGCGCTCAGCCTGATCGAGCTCAAGGTCGTCGTAGAAGTCGTCAGTCAGCAGGTCGCCCATCAAGGCGCGCAATTGCTTGATGTTCTTCACACAATGTGCCCGTTGCCACTGTGCGTCTTCCCACTCGGCGGTCGTGACCGCACTCCAGCCCGGCAGGCGCGTCCAGTCTGGCTCGCGCACCTCGTGCTGGCGGTAGTCGTACGGTTGGGGTAGCGGATGACTCACGGGCTCTCCTTCAGGCCGTTATCGCAGTACCGCGAGGGTACGGAGATCTTCCTGCCAAATCAATGACATACCGTAACTTCTCCACCGAAAGGTGGCTTGTTTCCAGGTTGTTGCGGGGTTCCCCCTGCTGGGTGCTGGCGATCGCACCCTGGCTCCTGACAAGATCGCCCGGTGAACCGAACGACTCCATCATCGCCGGTAGGACTCCACCGCGTCATCGAGCCACCCGGAGTTCTGCCGCAGGCTGCCACCCGAGTCAACGCCAGCCCCGAGATCTGGCCTGACGAGGTTCGGGTCGCCGTCTCAGTGCTCAATCTCGACGCGGCTTCGTTCCGGCAGTTGATCACCAAACACGACGGCGACGGGAACGCCGTGCGGGCCGAAGTGCTGGCGATCATCGCCGACCGAGGGAAGATGCAAAATCCGGTGACCGGTTCAGGCGGCATGCTGGTCGGAACCGTCGATGAGGTGGGCCCTGAGGCCTCATTGGACGTGACGGTCGGACAGCAGATCACGACGCTCGTCTCGCTCAGCCTGACGCCGCTGGTGATCACTGACGGACTTGTCAGGTGGAGCGGGCTGAGCGAGCAGGTGCCCTGCGAGGGGTACGCGATCCTCTTCGGGCGGACGATTGCCGCATCGGTACCGGAGGACCTCCCTCCGACACTGGCCATGGCAGTCATGGATGTCGCAGGAGCGCCGGCCCTCACCGCCAGGGTGGTGCGCCAGTACGTGGATCGCGGCCAGCCGCCGACCGTTGCAGTGATCGGCGGAGCCGGCAAGAGCGGCTCACTCTCGTTGGCTGCCGCACGTGACAGCGGTGCAACGAGGACTGTCGGCATTGTCCCGGTTAAGACCGAGGCTGATGGGCTCAGCGACGTTGCGTTGGCCGACGTCGTCGCGATCGCCGATGCCAGAGATCCGGTGGCCCTCTCCACAGCTGTCGAGCAGTCGCTGGGCGCTCCGGCTGATATCACGGTGGTCTGTGTCGATGTCCCCGGATGTGAGCACGGGGCGATCCTGGCCACGTCCCCAGACGGCGGCACCGTCATCTTCTTCTCCATGGCCACGTCTTTCACAGCCGCCGCTCTCGGAGCTGAAGGACTCGCTTCTGACACGACCATGCTGATCGGAAACGGCTACACGCCTGGCCATGCCGAGTACGCCTTCGACCTACTGCGCAGCTCGGCCGGTGTTCGGGACCTCTTCGAACGTCGTCTCGCTCACGAAGAGGCCGCAGGGTGACCACAACGTTGTATCGCGGGGGACGGGTGTACAGCACCGCTGATCCCTTCGCCACCGCTCTGGTGGTGGAGGACGACCTGATTGCCTGGGTCGGGTCCGATGAGGCCGCCCAGGTCCACGCCGATGGCGTTGATGCAATCGTCGAACTTGACGGAGCGCTGGTCACTCCAGCATTTGTCGACGCGCATGTCCACACGACCGCGACCGGGTTGAACCTGACCGGCCTCAACCTTTCGGAAACCCGGTCCCTGGACGAGGCGCTTGCGCTCCTGGAGGCATACGCCAGGAGCGTACGGGGCGGCGTGGTGCTCGGGCACGGATGGGACGAGACCAGGTGGCCGGAGGCCCGTCCGCCCCGCCGTGACGAGGTGGACCGCGCCTCCTACGGTGGCGTTGTCTACCTCTCCCGGGTTGACGTCCACTCGTGCATCGCATCTTCGGCTCTGCATGCGCTTGCTCCCGAGGCGGCCGACGCAGCTGGCTACGCAGCCGATGGATGGCTCTCACAGCAGGCACACCACGTCGTCCGCAGGATCGCACTCGACTCGGTCACCCCTGGTCAGCGTCGAACAGCTCAACGGGTCTGCCTGCAGCATGCAGCGTCGCTCGGCATCGGCATGGTGCACGAGCTCGGTGGTCCGGAGATATCCAGCGCCGAGGACTTCGCCGACCTCCTTGCCATCGTCGGTCCGGAGTCCGGGGTTGAAGTCGTCGGCTACTGGGGCGAGGGCGGTGGACCGGATGTCGCGCTCTCGCTCGGAGCACGGGGTGCTGCTGGAGACCACTTCGTTGACGGCGCGATTGGTTCGCGAACTGCTTTTCTCCGAGACGTCTATGCCGATGCCCAGACGCAGGGTGCCGCGTACACGACAGCGGCCACGATCCGCGACCACGTCATCGCCTGCTCGACAGCTGGCGTGCAGGCCGGCTACCACGTGATCGGCGATGGCGCGATGGATTTGGTTGTCGCTGGCTTTTCCGAAGCAGCAACGGCGATCGGTGACGATGTGGTTCGGGCAGCCCAGCATCGACTTGAGCATGTCGAGATGGTCGACGAGCGGGCCCGCGCGCTGCTCGCCCATCTAGGAGTTCTGGCCAGCGTGCAACCGGTGTTCGATGCCTGGTGGGGCGGGACAACGGGCATGTACAACGAGCGGCTCGGGGCCGAGCGGGCGGCGACCCTCAACCCGTTCGCCAGCATGCAGGCGGCTGGCATTCCGTTGGCATTCGGCTCCGACGCTCCTGTCACACCTCTCGCTCCGTGGCAGGCAATCAGGGCGGCCATCCACCATCATCAGCCAGAAGAGCGGCTCACCGCGCGTGCTGCATTTACGGCGCACACCCGCGGTGGATGGCGAGCAGCTGGCCGACGCGGCGGCGCCCTGGCGCCGGGTGAGCCAGCCACCCTGACGCTGTGGCAGTGCGACGACCTCGTCGTCGAGACACCCGATGACCGGGTTGCTGCCTGGTCGACCGACCCACGTGCGGGTGTCCCCGGCCTTCCGTCGCTGGAGCCCGGCGTTGCAAACCCCGTGTGTCTGTACACAATCGTGGCAGGTCGTACCGTCTATGCCAGTGACGCCGTCCAGCCAATCAACCCCGGGAGTGGTACGTGACGCGACGAGGTAAGGGCAAACTCGAGCTCGACCCGGCCGTGGTCCGCAAGGCTCGTAGCCTCGCGCGCAAGGCCGGAAAGCCCATCGTGACCTTGGCAAAGACCCACACCACGGTCTCCGTCGAGCGAGCGGTCCTGCGTCTTGCGGGTTTGTCGGGTGCCGATCCTGAGGGGGAGCCGTGGGTGAACCACGTCGTTGACGCCGTGCGCCAGGACGTGGGGCTCGAACACGGCGTCGCCCTTCCGGTCTGGCACGCCATGGCATCCGGCGACTACGCCGACTTGACCAAACTGGCGCAGAGAGCGGCCGCAGGCAGTGTGATCTTCCATGCCCCAGAAGGGCGCGATGCTACGCGCGCCCGCAGCGCGTCCCGCAAGGCTGCCGCTGCCGGCCTGCGAAAGATCGACAACAACCGCAAGACTCGCGACCGGTTCACCAAGAAGTACGGCGATCCGCCCAAGCCATGGATCTACCTCATCGTCGCAACCGGTGACATCTACGAAGACATGCCCCAAGCGCAAGCGGCGGCACGCGAGGGTGCCGACATCGTCGCCGTGATCAGGTCAACCGGGCAGTCGCTGCTCGACTTCGTTCCGGAAGGGCCTACCCGCGAGGGCTACGCGGGAACGTATGCGACGCAAGAGAACTTTCGCCTGATGCGGTCAGCGCTGGACGATGTCTCTGCCGAGCTTGGACGCTACGTGCGGTTGACGAACTACGCATCGGGCCTCTGCATGCCCGAGATTGCGACGTTGGCCGGCCTCGAACGCCTCGACATGATGCTGAACGATTCGATGTACGGAATCCTCTTTCGCGATATCAACCCCATTCGCACCTTCGTCGACCAGCGCTTCAGCCGGCAGATCCATGCGCGCGCGGGGATCATCATCAACACCGGAGAGGACAACTACCTCACAACGGCGGACGGCGTCGAAGCTGCCCACACGGTCACCGTCAGCCAGCTTCTCAACGAGTTCTTCGGCAAAGAAGCCGGGCTGACCGACGACCAGCTCGGGCTCGGTCACGCTTTCGAGATCAATCCGACTGTGCCCGAGTCCTTCCGGCTGGAACTAGCCCATGCCCTGCTTGCCCGCGAGCTGTTTCCCAACGCCCCCTTGAAGTGGATGCCTCCGACCAAGCACATGACCGGTGATGTATTCGGTGGCTATCTGCTGAATGGTTTCTTCAATCTGGTCGGTTCGATGACCGATCAGGACATTCTTCTGGTCGGCATGTTGACTGAGGCCGTTCACACACCGTGGCTGTCGGACCGCGACCTGGCCCTGCAGAACGTTCGCTACGTGATGGAGTCGACCCGTGGGCTGGCCGAGGACTTCGTCCCGGCCCATGATGGTTTCATCGTCCAACGTTCCCACCAGGTGCTTGGTGAGGCCATCGACCTGCTTGAGCGCATCGTCGACGACCAACTGCTCAACGCCATCGCCGACGGCACGTTCGGGCTGATGAAGCGCCCAGCTGACGCCGGTCGCGGACTCGACGGGGTAGCCAAGCACTCCAGTTCTTACTACAACCCGGCCAGCGAACTGCTCGATGAGTACTTCGCCGACGCGAAGGGGCACGCTCGATGAGTAAGCACTTGGAGTCGCACATCATTCGCCCCTACGGTGACGCCACCGGCGACGGCCAGGTTCAGGTGTCCTTCACCCTTCCCGTCGCACACGACAAGCGGGCCGAGGGTGCAGCACTGCAGCTGGCGGCCAAGATGGGTCTCGAGCCAGCGATGGTGGTTCATGCCAAGCAGATGGGACCACACTTCACCTTCTTCGTCGTCTACGGGCGCTGCAGCCACCTGGTCGATCTCGACAAGGTCGTCGTCATGGAGCGTGAGTTCCCCCTTCTCGCACCGAAGGAGGTCAGCGCGGCGGTCAAGCGCTCGTTGCGACGTCCGCTGGTGGTGATCGGTGCCTGTATCGGCACCGACGCCCACACTGTCGGCATCGACGCGATCTTGAACATCAAGGGTTGGGCTGGCGAGAAGGGGCTCGAGGCCTACAGCGACCTCGAGGTGCACAACCTCGGTGCCCAAGTGTCCGTACCCGATCTTGTTGAGCATGCGCAGAATCTCAAGGCTGATGCCGTTCTCGTCAGCCAGGTTGTGACCCAGCGAGAGGCCCACCTCCACAACGTCACGCAGATGTCAGCGGCCTTCCGGGAGGCGTACCCCGCCGGAACGACGCCAGTACTCATCGTTGGGGGCCCGCGCTTCGACGAGAGTGCCGCGGCCGAGTTGGGCGTCGACCGGATCTTTGTGAAAGGAACCACGCCCGGCGAAGTTGCGAGCTACCTGGCACACCGGCTCTGCGCGACCCCAGCTGGCCCCCGTCGTCCCAGTGCCAACAAGAAGGCCAAACAGAAGACCAAGAGGGCGGGAGTGCGCTAGTGCCAGATACCACCGACCAGAAGCTGGGGCGCAGCGTGACGCATCGGCGTTACGTTCCCTACTCGCATGCTCACTACGCAGGGAACTTGGTCGACGGGGCCTACACACTCGGCCTCTTCGGCGATGTTGCGACCGACTTGATGGTCGTCACCGATGGCGACGAAGGGTTGTTCGCCTCCTACTCCGACATCCAGTTCACTGCCCCGGTCCGCGCTGGCGATGTTCTCGAAGTCAGCGCGACCGTCAGCAGGGTGGGACGGCGCAGCCGCGAGCTGACCTTCACCGCCCATGTCGTCAGTCGCGGCCGCCCTGACCGCGGAGAGGCCGCCGCCGAGGTGCTTGCCGAGCCAGAACTGGCCGTTTCAGCTGTCGGCACCATCGTCGTCCCACCACCCGTGGCCGCTTCTGACGCGTGATCGGGTTACCGTCATCTGGTGAGCGCTATCGCCGAGGGCCTGTCCTCGGCTCCTGAGGTTGAGCCGGTAACGGCTCGGCAGCTGCCGTTCTGGGCGAGTGTCCTCGCCGCGGCGGTGGGGGGTGGGCTCTTGGTGTTGGCGTTCCCTCCGTATGACCTGTGGTGGTTGGCTCCGGTGGCTGTCACCGGGATGCTGGCCGCACTAGATCGAGGGACGCGGGCCGGCCGACCAATGCTCCGTGGTGCCCTGCTGGGGGCGGTATTCGGGTTGGCCTTCTTCGGTCTGCTGACGCCATGGCTGCAGGTCATTGGTCCCGATGCCTGGCTGCTCGTGGTGAGCCTCTCGGCGGCCTTCACCGCCCTGTTCGGGGCTGGCACCGCGCTGCTCCTTCGGCTGCCGGGATGGCCGTTCTGGGTCGCCTGCTGGTGGGTCGGTGTCGAGGCGCTGAGGGGACGGGTGCCATTCGGCGGATTCCCCTGGGGACGGTTGGGTCACTCGCAGGCTGACGCGCCAACGGCTGCGTGGGCCTCGGTGGGTGGTGTGCCCCTCCTTGGTTTCCTCATCGTCTTGACCGGTGCCCTGCTGCTGGTCGCAGTCAATGCGGTCGTTCACCGACAGCTGTTGCGATCTGCCCTCACGGCTAGCGCCGCCCTTGCCGTCGTTGCCAGCGGCCTGGCGATCCCGCTAGCCGCTGGCGGACGCCAGATCACCGTCGCGATTGTCCAGGGCAACGTTCCTCGAACGGGAATGGACGCCTTCGGGCAGCGCGAGGCGGTGCTCGCTGCTCACCTGGATGCAACGCACCAGCTTGCCGACGACGTCAGGGCGGGTGCCGTCACCGCGCCCGATGTTGTCATTTGGCCGGAGAACGCCTCAGACATTGATCCAGCGCTGAACGCTGATGCGTTCGCAGCCATTGATGGAGCCGTCAAGGACGTCGGTGTCCCCGTCCTGGTCGGGATGGTCGTGGAGGCCGACGGTGGGGAGCGGGTAGCCAACCAAGGCACGGTGTGGGACCCGGTTACAGGTCCTGGTGAGTCGTACATCAAGCAGAACCTGGTGCCCTTCGGCGAGTACGTCCCGTTCCGCTCAACCGTCGAGAAGTTCATCACGCGATTGGACCGGATCCCTCGCGACTTCGTCGCCGGTGACAAGCCAGGGGTGCTCGACCTTGGTCCGGTGACGGTTGCCGACGTCATCTGTTTCGACGTCTCCTATGACGCGGCAGTCCGTGATGCCGTCGCTGGCGGCGGCGAGTTGATCACGGTGCAGACCAATAACGCCACCTACGGACGCACTGGTCAGGTCGAGCAACAGTGGGCCATGAGCCGGCTAAGGGCGGTCGAGCATGGGCGAACGGTTCTCGTCGCCTCCACCAGTGGAATCAGTGGAATCGTCGCCCCTGACGGTGAGGTCCAGGCAGAGACCCCGGAGTTTGTTCGGCAAGTTGTTGTCGAGTCGGTGGTTGCCAGAACCGGCCAAACCCTCGCTACCCGAGTGGGGGCTTGGCCCGAGCTGGTCCTATCCCTGCTGGGACTCGGCGTGGTCGTGCTGGCGGCCGTGCGCCGACGGGGCAGAATCACAGCATGAACGGCGATGTCCTGGTCATCATCCCGACCTACAACGAACGAGCCTCACTGCTGCCAATCGTGCAGCGAGTCAGGGCAGCGACGCCTGAGGTCCACGTCCTTGTCGTCGATGACAACAGCCCTGACGGCACCGGCGATCTCGCCGACTCGCTTGCGGCCAAAGACGACCACATCCAGGTTCTCCACCGCACCGCCAAGAATGGACTGGGGGCGGCCTACTTAGCCGGCTTCCGGTGGGGGATGAGCCGTGGCTTTGAGGTGCTCGTCGAGATGGACGCCGACGGCTCGCATCGGCCGGAGCACCTGCCGGCCATGTTGGATGCTCTGCAGAGCGCTGACGCGGTCATCGGGTCGCGCTGGGTGCCTGGCGGCGGCGTCAAGAACTGGCCGCGTCACCGGAAATGGCTGTCCCAAGGCGGAAACCGCTACGCACAGTTGATGCTGGGACTGGGAGTCCATGACGCGACGGCCGGTTACCGCGCCTATCGTCGCTCCGCCCTGGAGCGCATGGACCTGTCGACGGTCTCATCGCAGGGCTACTGCTTTCAGGTCGACCTCGCCTG
>JBBQAL010000148.1:0-5324 GCA_038316135.1 Candidatus Nanopelagicales bacterium
CCTGTCGCGCGACTCCGTTCACCGAGCTGAAAGTGCCACCGACGTACAGCGCAGACTTCCACGACGCAATCGCCCACACCTCGCCGTCGAAGACCGGCGCGAAGGATGAGATTGCCCCGCTCGTCGCGTTGAATGCGACAACGTTGTGCCGCTGGACCGTGGTCACTCCTGCCGCATCCGAAACGGTCCGGAAACTGCCACCGGCGTAGATCGTGTCGCTGCGCTTGCCGAGAGCGAAGACGGCTGGCGCGGGGACGACCGTGTCACTGACCACGTTAGGGGTGACGTTGGCAGGGTTGTCGCTCACTACCCGATCGTGTGGGATTGACCCAGCACGGGCAGGTCCGGTCCAGCAAGGTATTCCCACCAGGACGGTCGACAGCACGATGGCGGTTCGTCGAAGGACTGAAGCCACCGGGTCTCCCGTTGTCAGGGGCGTGCCGCACGGTTCGTGCTCACAACGTAGGCCGGAGCGAAGACGTTTGACAGTCCCCACTCCGGCCTGACGCTGACACTCCGAGGCTCAGCTGCAGCCGCTGGTGGCGCCACACCCTTCACAGACGAAGCACGAGCCGGCTGGCCGCATCTTGGTACCGCAGGTGAAGCACATCGGAGCGTCCGACGCGGTGCCCTGAAGCGCCTCGAGCAGCTCGGTCGACGAGTGCGCGGACGTCACGGCCGCTGAAGCCACTGGCGCCGGATCTACCTCGCCCTGTGGCGCCTCGGTGACCGGGGCAGACTGGGCAAGCCTTTCGAGCTCGGCTGCGACTGCCTCAGCCTCGCCAGACCCCAATGCCTCATCTTGCTCGTACGAGCCGGTCTCGACGTACCTGGTGCGCTCGTCGGCGGTGTAGATGCCCAACCCTGTACGGTTTTCGTACGGCAGGTAGTCGAGCGCCAGACGCCGGAAGATGTAATCCATGATCGACTGCGCCATCCGGACATCGGCGTCGTCGGTCAGGCCAGCCGGGTCGAAGCGCATGTTGACGAACTTCTTCACGTACGTCTCGAGCGGGACGCCGTACTGCAGGCCGATGGAGACCGCGATCGAGAAGGCGTCCATCATTCCGGCCAGGGTCGAGCCCTGCTTGGACATCTTCAGGAAGATCTCGCCGAGGCCGTCGTCGGGGTAGCGCGAGGCCGTCATGTAGCCCTCGGCGCCGCCAACGGTGAACGAGGTTGTCGTTGCCGGACGGTTCTTCGGCAGCCGCTTGCGAGTCGGACGGTATTCGATGACCGGCTCGGCCTTGGCCTCCTCGGCCTTGACGCCGTTGTCCCTGCTGGTGCCTTTGGCGTCTGAGAGCGGCTGGCCCACCTTGCAGTTGTCGCGGTAGATGGCCAGCGCCTTCAGGCCCAGCTTCCAGCCCTGGAAGTAGACCTCTTCGATCTCTTCGACGGTCGCCGTCTCGGGCATGTTGACCGTCTTGGAGATCGCGCCAGACAGGAACGGCTGCGCCGCAGCCATCATCCGAACGTGGCCCATCGCCGAGATGGTTCGCGCCCCCATCGCGCAGTCGAAGACGGATTCGTGCTCTGGCTTCAGCCCTGGTGCGTCAATCACGTTGCCGCGCTGGGAGATGTGCTCGACGATCGCTTCGATCGTCTCCTCGGTGTAGCCAAGCTTGCGCAGCGCACGCGGCACGGTGTTGTTGACGATCTGCAGTGATCCGCCACCCACCATCTTCTTGAACTTGACCAGCGCCAAGTCAGGCTCGATACCAGTGGTGTCGCAGTCCATCATCAGACCAATGGTTCCGGTCGGAGCCAGGACCGATGCCTGGGAGTTGCGGTAGCCGTTCTGCTCGCCGAGGGCGATGACGTCGGCCCACACATTCGTGGCGACCGTGTGCACGTCCTTGTCGAGCGGCGAGTGCGTGCGTACCGCGTCGTTGGCTGCGGCGTGCTTACGCATGACTCGCTTGTGCGCGTCGGCGTTCCTGGCGTAGCCCTCGTAGGGGCCGACAACAGCGGCGAGCTCTGCTGACCTCTTGTAGGCGGTGCCGGTCATCAGCGACGTGATCGCGCCAGCGACCGCACGGCCGGCATCGGAGTCGTAAGGCAGACCCGAGGCCATCAGCAGCGCACCGAGGTTGGCGTAGCCGATACCAAGCTGGCGGAACGTGCGCGTGGTGTCGCCGATCGCCTCGGTCGGGAAGTCGGCGAAGCAGATGGAGATGTCCATAGCGGTGATGACGAGCTCGACCACCTTGGCGAAGTTCGGCGCGTCGAAGGTGTCGTCGTCGCGAAGGAACTTCATCAGGTTGAGCGAAGCGAGGTTGCACGATGAGTTGTCGAGGTGCATGTACTCGCTGCATGGGTTGGACGCCGTGATGCGACCTGACTCTGGGCAGGTGTGCCAGTCGTTGATTGTGTCGTCGTACTGAATGCCGGGGTCGGCACACTGCCAGGCGGCTTCGGCAACCTTGTCGAAGAGGCCCTTGGCGTTGACGGTCTCGATGACCGAGCCATCTGCGCGGGCGCGAAGACCGAACTGGGTGCGCTCTTCGACGGCGCGCATGAACTCGTCGCTGACGCGGACCGAGTTGTTGGCGTTCTGGTACTGGACGCTGGCGATGTCTTTGCCACCGAGGTCCATGTCGAAGCCGGCGTCGCGGAGCGCACGGATCTTGTGCTCTTCGCGGGCCTTGGTGTCGATTAACTCTTCGATGTCGGGGTGGTCGATGTCGAGGACGACCATCTTGGCCGCACGACGAGTGGCGCCACCAGACTTGATCGTTCCGGCAGACGCGTCAGCACCGCGCATGAACGAGACTGGACCCGAGGCGGTGCCGCCGGAGGAGAGCAGCTCTTTGCTGGAGCGGATCCGCGAGAGGTTCAAGCCAGCACCAGAGCCGCCCTTGAAGATCATTCCCTCTTCGCGGTACCAGTTGAGGATCGATGACATCGAGTCGTCGACAGCGAGGATGAAGCAGGCACTGACCTGCTGCGGCGCCGGGGTTCCCACGTTGAACCAGACTGGCGAGTTAAAGCTGAAGACCTGGTGGAGCAGCGCGTACGTGAGCTCGTGCTCGAAGATTTCGGCGTCACCAGGGGTGGCGAAGTAGCCGTACTTCTCGCCGGCCCTGCGGTAGGTGAGAACGACGCGGTCGATCAACTGACGCAGCGACCACTCGCGGGTGTCACTGCCCACCGCACCGCGGAAGTACTTGGTGGTGACGATCGTTGAGGAGATGACCGACCAGAAGTCGGGGTACTCGACGCCGCGCTGTTCGAAGACGACCTCGCCGGTCTTCCAGTTGTTCTGGACGACGTCGCGTCGCTCCCAGGTGACCTCGTCGTACGGGTGGACGCCTGGCGTCGTGTAGATGCGCTCGATGGTGAGTCCTTGGCGGATCACCTCAGGGCGGTCGTCGGACGAGAGGTTGCCCTGCTGGGCTTCTGGTGCGGCTTCGGTCATCGGTACTGCTCCTCCTGGTGGACAGAGAACAAAACGGGTGTTGGTCGAGCGGGGGTTACGTCGGTGGTTCGACGCCGAGCGGTTCACGCTCGGCGCGGAGCAAGGTGATCTCGGACTCGAAGTCTTCGAGGGACTCAAAGCTTCGGTAGACCGAGGCAAAGCGGAGGTAGGCCACCTCGTCGAGCTCGCGGAGCGGGCCGAGAATGGCCATGCCGACCTCATGGGAGTCGATCTCGGCGGCGCCGGTGGCCCGGACCGTCTCCTCGACGCGCTGCGCGAGCAGTGCGAGGTCGTCTTCGGTGACCGGACGGCCCTGACAGGCCTTCCGGACGCCGACAAGCACTTTGGGGCGACTGAAGGGCTCGGTGGCCCCGCTGCGCTTGACCACCACGAGGGCGGCGTGCTCGGCGGTGGTGAACCGGCGACCGCACTCGGCACACTGCCGACGGCGCCGAATGGCGGCGCCGTCATCTGCGGTTCGAGAGTCGATCACCCTGGTCTCGGCGCCACGGCAGAAGGGGCAGTACATGGCTGGCACCCTCCGTTCCGCTGATTCGTGTCGCCGACCTCGGAAAGCCCCGTTCAGCGGGTGTTCTGGGGACAAACCTGGGGAGTTCCTGGGGATGAGCCGGGGATAACTCCGTCAGGCCTGGGGATACCAGACCACAATCTGTGGAGGACTTACAGAGATGTAAGTACTAGATGTAGGGGTACCGTACGCGCCGCCACCCGCGCTGGCAAGTGTTGCCGCTATCTTTCTTCCACCGGCGTGTCGGGCGAGCGTTACCGAGTCCATCACCGCAGGTCAGGCTGGAATTTGGAGCTCCTGGCCGGCCTGGACCGACGAACTCGACAGGTCGTTCATCGCCACGATTCGTGCAACGGTCTCGCGCGGATCGGTCTGCGGATTCACCCGCTCGGCGATCACCCAGAGTGTCTCCCCTGGCTGCACCACCCAGGTGGAGCTGACCGGCGTGCTGGCGCCACCGTCGGCGGAACCAGCCGAGGCGGCCACCTGCTCCAGGGAGACCAGCACGAAGGCCAGCACCGCCACCAGGGCCAACAGCACCAGACGACCCCGACGAGTGATGCGCACCGAGCCGGCGGAACCGGCAACGGCTGCCGTGAGTGGCCGAACGGCCACCGGCGGCCTAGGCGGCGCAGCGACTGGTCGAGGGGCGGTGCTGATCATGATGACCTCCGGGGAAGGGGTCGAACGGGTGTTCGATCGAACGTCTGTACGAGTTCTACACCATTGCTCGGACAAAGTCACGACACACGGCGTCAAAATCGAACAGGTGTTTGAAACACGCGTTCGATTCGCGCTAGCCTCAGGGTCGTCACAAACGAAGGGTCCGTCACGGTCGGCTTGAGTGCTGCTCATGACCCCACCGTGCACCCCGGGTCTGACAAGTAGCAGTCCTAGCGCCAACGACCGCAGGAGATGAGCCCATGACCCCCGGCCCAGAGAGCACCAGCACCGGTCGAGCCCGAGATGGCGTTCACGAGATGCCCGACGGCCCGGTTGCCGACGACGGCCTCACCCAGCGACAGCGGCTGGTGCTGGAGTACATCCACCGGTCAGTCAGCGAGCGTGGCTACCCACCCAGCATGCGCGAGATCGGCGATGCCGTCGGCCTCACCAGCCCCAGCAGCGTCAAGCACCAGCTCGCGTCACTGGAACGCAAGGGCTTCATCCGGCGCGACCCGAACCGTCCCAGGGCCATCGAGGTACGCCTCCCGGACACCGCCGAGTCGGCCGTCGACCTCACCGACTCCGGCAACGCCACACCTGCGGCCGCCTACGTGCCGGTCGTCGGCCGTATTGCAGCAGGAGGGCCGATCTTGGCCGAGCAGGTCGTCGATGACGTCTTCCCACTCCCGAAGCAGCTCGTGGGTGACGGCC
>JBBQAL010000201.1:0-1547 GCA_038316135.1 Candidatus Nanopelagicales bacterium
CAACATCCGCCAGAACCTGGTGTTCGCGTTCGTCTACAACGGTGTGGGCATCCCGATCGCCGCCGGCGTCCTCTACCCGGCGTTCGGAATCCGGTTGAGCCCGATGATCGCCGCCGCCGCCATGGCGCTCTCCTCGTTGTCAGTGGTCACCAATGCCAACAGGCTGCGCCGGTACCACCCACCAGCCCTGACCAACCCTGGCACCGTCGGCGTCGCGGCCCCCGTGGTCGAGATCGGGCGTGACCAAGAACAAGTGAAGATCGAGAAGGAGGAAGAGAACATGCCCCAGGAGACGAACGCAGTGAAGGACCCGGTGTGCGGGATGAGCGTGGACCCTAGCGCTGAGGCAGCGCACGTCGACCACGATGGACAGACGTTCTACTTCTGCTCCCAACACTGCGCCGACGTCTTCACCGCGGACCCGGACCATTACGCCTCAGCCAGCCATGGCAGGTGATCCGCTCGTGGTGCGTTCGCCAAGAAGCCAGCAGAGTTCTGTCCCGAGATCGACGAACGTTCCGGCGCATGATTCTACGGCCACGACTGCCGGCCTGGAGTGCGTTGGATGACCGTCAGCTGACCCGGCTCCTGACCGACTCTGCTCCGCGAACTATCAGCGAATAGGACCCTCGCATGACGCAAAGCCAGATGTTCATCGCCGACCGCATGGAGTTGGAGTACCCCATGTCCCTCGGTGTCTACGATCAGTACGTCAAGGCCCAGCGTGCCGTGGACTACCTTGCCGACGAAGGTTTTCCGGTGCAGAAGATGGAGATCGTGGGCACCGAGCTCCGCTCCATCGAGCGGGTCACCGGGCGCGTGACCCGAGGCAAGATCGCTGCCGCCGGCGCCCTGTCCGGGCTTTGGATCGGGTTGTTCGTGGGGATCGCTTTCAGCCTGTTCAGCACCCAGAACCAGATTGGGTTCCTGCTTACTACTCCCCTGCTCGGAGCTCTGTTCGGGCTGGCGTGGAGTCAACTCGGCTACAGCACCGTCACCCGGCACGGCACCCGCGACTTCGCCTCAGTCAACCAGATCGTCGCCACCAAGTACGAAGTGCGCGTCGAACACACGCACGCCGCTCGCGCGCGTGAACTCCTGGCGGCGATGCCGCCAGAGGCGACGACCTAGCACTTCGTCTCGCCCGGCCTGTGCACCCAATCAACGGTTCAGAGAGCCCAACCCTCACCCGCTAGCCCGAGGAGACGATTTTCAATGACAACCAACGACAACGCCACCCTCTACACACTGGGCGACCGCGGTCAAACGGTCGACGGATCAGCCAACGATGTCCGGGGCCGCGAGGTGAAAGACAAAGACGGGGAGGGCATCGGCAAGGTGGCCGACCTTCTCCTCGACGACTGCGAGGAGAAGGTCCGTTTCCTACTCGTCGAACACGGTGGATTCCTCGGCTTCGGCGAAACGAAGACCCTGATACCAGTCGACGCCATCACCAAGATCACCGAGCACGAGGTTTACATCGATCAGTCGTGCGAGCGGGTCGCAGCGGCGCCGGGCTACGCCCCGGACCTCGTCGATGACCGGCC
>JBBQAL010000191.1:0-2285 GCA_038316135.1 Candidatus Nanopelagicales bacterium
GACGACGCGGTGCGACCAATGGGCAGCGTGGCTCGACGAGGCGGAGGTCGGCCCGGCGACGCGCTTCAGTCCGAACGGCTTCACGGTGTCGGCGCTGCAGGCTGCGTGGTCGGCGATCGTGACGACGCCGGTGCCCCACGACGACCCAGGGTCCGGGAGCTTCCCGTGCCTTCACCTGCAGGAGTCGCTGAAGACCGCGGTGCGGGTCGGTGACGACACCGACACGGTGGCTGCGATCGCTGGTGCTCTGCTGGGCGCGCGGTGGGGGGCGTCGGCGGTGCCCGCCGCTTGGCGTCGCCGCGTGCACGGGTGGCCGGGGATGCGGGCGAACGATTTGGTGCGGCTCGGCGTCCTCACCGCTCGCGCCGGGCGTGACGACCCGCAGGGGTGGCCGAGTGCCGAGCAATTCGACTACTCCCGATACGGCAACCTCAGCAAGATGGTCCCTCATCCGGCAGACGACGGCGTTCTGCTCGGAGCAGCTGGTTACGTGCAAGAGCCCCCGGATGGCGTCGACGCCGTCGTCTCGCTCTGCCGTCTTGGTTCGGCCGACGTGCCGTCGCCCGGGGTTGCGCCGGAGGATCACATCGAGGTGTGGCTGATCGACAGCCCCGACCCCGAGGCGAACCCGAACCTCGAGTTCGTCATCGACGACGCGGCACGTGTCACGCAGCAGCTGCGGGCGGAGGGTCGCCGCGTCCTGCTGCACTGCGTCCAGGCGCAGTCGCGGACGCCGGTAGTTGCGGCTCGCTACGGGGTGCTGCTGGGTGAGCCGGTGGCACAGGCAGCAACCGCGGTGAACGAGTCGCTGCACACCCAGCCGAACAACACGTTGGCGGACGCCGTCCGCCGACTGGGCTAGAAGCACGCCATGTCATGGATCGAAGTCTTCGGTTCGCGACTGGAGCGCTGGCACATTCGCGGGTGGATGCACGAGCGCTTCCGGGAGGTGCTCAGTCAGCAGTCGGCACCGTGGATCGAGGTCTCGGGCTCGGTGGCGGAGCGCTTGGCCGAAGTGTTGCCGCACGTGGATCGCGTACTGGCGACGAATACTTTGGTGATAGGGGCCGACAGTGAATGACGACGAGCTGTGGTCAGCTCTGGCCTGGTGCCAGGCAAACAACGCGACACTGCGCTTCTACCTCGTGGACGCCGTGCCGCACGTCCGCGTGGCAACACGGGTGGCTGCCGGATCCGACGACTTCGCAGCGGTGCTGCTGCCGTGTGAACCTGGAGATCGCGAAGCGTTGGCAGACGTGTTGGTGGCCGCACGAGAAGAGATCGAGCCGCAGCTGCGCCGCCGCGCGCTACGGCTGGTGACCGAGGCCTGAGTCAACGGGAGTAAAGGAGCCTTCCCTCGAGATCCAACCGTAGGCGTCTACGCGGCTGCTATCGGTGGCGACGATCTCCAGCTGGTCGACCGTCCACACGAAGATCGCCTCTTGGCTGAACTCGGCGGCTACATCGAGCGCCTGCTGCCGGCTGATCCGTCCAACAGCGAAGGACAACTCCGAATGGCTGCCGTCGGGGCTGTAGCCGCGAGCCCGATTGATCGGCGACGGGCTTAGAGGAAGCAGGGTCTCCCACAGTGCTTGGTGTGCCCACTCATTGTCCTCATCAGAGGCGAGCCGCCCCGGGTTGTGCGCGGTGATGATGTACAGGGGCTGCTCGGGATCGTCCGCGAACGGACCCTCCGTCACGCCCAACGGAGCCGTGGTGACGGTCAAGCTGAAGTAGAGCCGGCTGGGAACTTGGAGGTGGGTCTGCGCGTACGCCCTCCAGCGATCGTCGGCGTCCGGCGAGATCATCGCGAGCCTCCGCTGCCGAAGTGTTCTGCCAGCTCAGGAAAACGAGCGCGCAGCCGCGCCTTGATCCGGCTGACCGTGACCGCAGCCGAGCCGGCGCTGGCGAGGTTGAATCTCTCGGCGAGCTCGGCATTAGAAACGCCACCCGCGTGTGCAACAAGCATGGATCGGTCCCGGTCATTGAGTACCCGAAGCGCCTCGCGAAGAACGATCGCCGCGGTGGCGCCGGTGCTCGGGCCCATGGCGTAGCGGCCACGGTGGTAGGCGGCACGTTCGCCTGCAGGGGTGGTGAACGAGGCGGGATCGACAAGGAGCAAGCCGTCGCGATGGTAGTCGACCGCCCGGTTCTTGGCGACGGTGGTGACCCACGCCTCCCAGTTGCGCGGCGAGTCGTCGCGGGACAGCACGGCGAGCACAACCTCCTGCGCGATGTCGGCCGCCGTCTCCATCGGGACCCCGCGGCGTCGCGCGACGGACAGG
>JBBQAL010000154.1:0-4904 GCA_038316135.1 Candidatus Nanopelagicales bacterium
GGTGGTGGCCGGTGCTGCAGAGTCAAAGGGCTACCTCGTGCGCTTCGCGCAGGCGACGTAGCTGCGGCTGACCGCTGTGGTGCCGGTTGATTGCACCTGCAGAGTGGTCGGTTTTGCACCCAGGCAGTGCAATTGCGTCCACGATCGGCGCAGACGCGCGCACTCGGCCACCGGACGGGAGCCTTCACATCGCCTTTCTCGCTGCCGATAAGTAGTCCGTGACGACGGGTATGGATCGACGCATGTTCTTGAGGGCGGCGGCCGTCGCTGGTGCTGGTGTGGCCGCCAGCGCGTCCGGCCTGGTGCCGTCCCATGCCGCGACGGCGTCCGACCTAGAGCGTTTCCTTGCGCGGAAGTTGGAAGGCTCACGCTGTCCAGGGCTTGGACTGGCCGCTGTCTACGGCGGCAAGGTGGTGTGGCAGGACGGGATGGGGCTGGCCCGGGTGGAGGATCAGCAACGTGTTCGTCGCGACACGATGTTCATGCTCGCGTCGATCTCGAAGACCGTCACGGCGACCGCGCTGATGCAAGTGTGGGAGCGCGGCAAGATCGACCTCGACGCTGACGTGAACGACGTCTTGCCGTTCCGCGTTCGAAACCCCTCGTTCCCCAACCGTCCGATCACAGCGCAGCAGCTGCTCACGCACACCTCCAGCATCCGTGACAACTGGAAAGTTCTTAATGGCCTATACGTGCAGGGCGATTCTCCGATCGAGCTGGGCACCATGCTGGAGCGCTACCTCGTGCCCCGGCGGCGGTACTACTCCGCGTCGAAGAACTTCAGCGACAAGGCCCCGGGCAGCCACTACGCCTACTCCAACGTGGGCGCTGCTCTGATCGGCTACCTCGTCGAAGCAGCCACCGGCGTCGACTTCGCCCGCTGGTGCGAGACGCGCATTTTTGCGCCCCTCGGTATGGCTGATACCGGGTGGCACCTGCGCGGGCTCGACCGCGGACGCATCGCGCTGCCGTACCGCCGGCTGCAGGGCGGGCAGTGGAAGTCGTACGGGCTTTACGGCTTCCCCGACTACCCCGACGGTGAGCTGCGGACGACGGCGGGGGAGTTGGCCACCTTTATGGCCGCTTACGCGCGCGGTGGAGGCCCGATCCTGAAGTCGGCCACCGTCGACCGGATGCTCCGCGACCAGAAGGAACCAGGACCGTGGCAAGGACTCATCTGGTACCACACCGCGGGGCCGGGAGGTCCGCTAGTGGGGCACGGCGGCGGCGATTTTGGCGTGACCACCGAGATGTGGTTCCGCCGGTCCGACGGCGCCGGTGCCGTCGTGCTCGCCAACGGCGACGCCTACGGCGGCTACGCCGACATCCGGGACATCCGGAACCGGCTCATCCGCGAAGCCGCGCACCTGTAGCGCCTGGGGGTTTGGGTCTCCACAGATTCAACCGCTACCAAGTGACCCGCTTCACCCGTCGTGCTGGGCATCATCTGAGGGAAGATCATGGAAGCGAGGTCTTCCCCCCGCAGTAGGCAGCCAGCAGACGGAGCCAGCAGATGACACGCACCCGCATTCACAACTTCTCCATCTCGCTAGATGGCTTCGCCACCGGCGAGGGGCTGACGCTGGAGGCGCCCTTCGGGCACGCCGGCCATCGGCTGCACGAGTGGATGTTCGCCACCCGCTTCGGTGCGCCGATCCTGGGACGCGAGGGCGGCTCCACAGGCGTCGACAACGCGTTCGCCCAACAGCACGAGCCGGGTATCGGCGCCGAGATCATGGGCGCCGGCAAGTTCGGCCCACCGGGCTGGCAGGACGACGCCGACTGGAAGGGGTGGTGGGGGCCGAACCCTCCGTTCCACACGCCGACCTTCGTGCTGACCCACCACCCGCGAGCCGCGATCGAGATGGAGGGTGGCACCACCTTCCACTTCATCGACGCGTCACCGGCCGAGGCGCTCGACACCGCCCGTGAGGCGGCCGGCGAACAGGACGTGCGCATTGGAGGTGGGCCGACCGTGGTGCGCGACTTCCTCGCGGCGGGACTGGTCGACTACATGCACGTGGTCCAGGTGCCGATCGTGCTCGGCCGCGGCGTCCGGGTGTGGGACGGGCTGGAGGGGTTGGAGGAGGGCTACGAGATCGAGGTCGTCTCGTCCCCCAGCGGGGTCACACACCTGACGTTCGACCGGAAGGCTTCGTGACCGGGGCGTGTCACGAAGGCCCTGCGCCAGCTGCGTTGCGCGCCGTTGGCAGTGAGATTGGACGTTCGTGCACCTGGGGCGTGCAATTGCGTCCGCATCCGGCGTCCTCCGGCTGCGGCGCTTGCGCCGTTACACCCTGGACGGCAGGCCGGGGGACGACCGACTGCAGCACGACAAGAATGACGTCGTGGATGGTGGGCCGGGCGCAGACCTCTGCGCGACGGGACTATCGCCCCGCGCCGGTGAATGGTCAACCTGCTGACCCGTACGAGGTTGACGCTCATGGGGTCACACGGTCGCAGCGGTTTGTGCTGACCCCCAGCTCATCGAGCGCGGCCTTCAGCCCGTTCGCAGGGTCCAGGATTTGCCCCCCACGTCGGTAGAGCCTTGGCGGTCGCAGGGCTCGAGCGGCTCTGAACTGACGATTTCAGGCCGTCATCTGCGTCAAAAGCGTCAGTTCATAGCCACTGGACGCCGGAACGGAGGTATCCGGGTCGACGTCGGTCGTGCGACCTGCAACACCAGGCACTCGGAGGCAGCACCGGACGTGTCGGAGCCATTGCGTTGAAACCGAGCGGTCGCAACGTGCAGAGCTACGCGAGGACGGCCTCGTGACCGCCAGCTGCGAGTTCGTCTGCTACATCACCGGGCAAGATCTGGATGTCACCGAGCGGCTGGTCCTGGTCGGTGGCGCCAAGGATTATGCATTCCTGCTGTCGCCCGCCGAGGTCGTCTAGAGCTGGCCGGCGAAGGTGTCGCACTGCGCGGGGTCCGCTGACCGATAGCCGCGTAGGTACCACTCGCGGCGCTGCGCTGCGGATCCGTGCGTCCACGCCTCGGGGTCGACGCGGCCCTGGGTCTTGCGTTGGATGCGGTCGTCGCCGACGGCCGCTGCGGCGTCCTGCGCCTGCTGCAGGTCCGCCTCGGAGTTGGTGACGTTGCCGGCTTCATCGGCGAGGGAGCCCCAGACTCCAGCGAGGCAATCGGCCTGGAGTTCCATGCGCACCGACAGCTCGTTGGCCTGCGCCGGGTTCTGCTGCTGAAGTGACCGGACTCGGCGCTCGATCCCGAGGAGCGTCTGAAGGTGGTGGCCGTACTCGTGGGCCAGGATGTACGCCTGCGCCGAGCGGCCCTCGGCACCGAACTCAGCCTGCAGCTGAGCCAGGAATCCGAGGTCGAAGTAGATGCGCTCGTCCGGCGGGCAGTAGAACGGGCCCACCTCCGCGCTCGCGCCGCCGCAGCCGGTGTCGACGTAGTCGGTGAAGAAAGCCAGCCGCGGTGCCCGGTACTCGGCATTACCGAACGTGCCTGCGGCGAACTGCTCGGCCCACACCTCGTCGGTCTCGTTGTAGATCTTCACCAGGAAGCAGTCGTCGTACTTCTCCAGCGCACCCTCGGTGACGCAGCGCTCGGCTAGGTCACTCTCTTGCACGGTGCCCGGTTGGTTACCGAGGATGCCGCCATCAAGCTGCGTGACGTCGAACGCGCCAGGCGGCAGGCTGCCCCCGCCCAGGAACGTGAACAGCAGCACGACGACGAGCCCGACCAGGCCCACTGCCCCGCCACCTACTGCGACGCCGCCGCTCCGGCCGCGGCTTCCGCGAAGGTCGTCCACGCCTGAGGTGTTGACCTGCCGGTCCTTAAAGCGCATGGCCAACCCCTTTCGCGTACGACACGTGCCCAGGCCCTGAACACTCTCAGACGAGTGGGAGACGCGCGAGGGTGGTTCCCGAACCCCTTGGATCACTGCGTCTTTGGACGTCCTTGCACGTGAGTGGTGCACAATCGTCCGGTCGCGGCGGGTCGCCTGATGCCGTCTTCAGGCGCGGCGTGCGGGTGCTCGCGGGCCGGTGCGTCTAGGGGTGGCGCTTTGCCAGCGCGTCCGACCCAGTCGATGGGACGCCCATCGGAATGGACGCCCCATCGACTCGCGGGTTGCTGCCTGTTGCTGTCTTCCGCTTCGCTACAGGTGGGCGCGCGTGGTGTTACGACTCGTGAGCGTCGAGGCGATGATCACGAGCACAGCCGCCACGGCGATCGACACGAGCCAGCGGATCCAGTCGACGCCATTGGTCTTGTCTCCACCGAATGCGTCATAGATCACATACCCGAGCAGCACTCCACCGATACCGCACAGCACGGTGAGCCAGATCGGGATATTGTCCTTGTCCCCAGGGGCGATGAACTTGCCCAGGAGGCCAATGATGAGTCCAGCGATGAGCAGTACCAAGATCTCCATGAGTTAAGTCCCTTGTCGCGTTTCCCCGGTAACAACCTCCGGGCCTGAGGGGGCCATACCCAATTGGAAGGTGATCAACACCTGGGCAGCCAGATCAAGTCTCGCGCTCGCGGAACGCGATAGCGGCGCCCACCTGGCGGACGGCTTGCGCTGCCCAGTGAACGGCTGCACCCCGGGTGAACCGGGCTGCGAGGTGCACGCGTGGACGTTTATGCACGTGCATGGTGCGAAAGCGTCCACGGCCGGCGGTCGGCGGTCGGCGGGCGGTGTGGTCGGTGTGGGCGTGGGTGCCTTTGCCGGGTCGGCCCCACTAGGACGCCTGCATCTCGCGCTCACGGAACGCGATGGCGGCGCGCACCTGAATGATGAACGCGTCGGGGTCGGAGTGCAGCGCGAGCCACCCGATCGGGATCACGATCCACGAGCTCAGCTGCATGTCGACGACCCGTGCGTCGTCGGACGCAGCGCGGTCGCCTGCCGAGTGGAAGACCCACCCCTTCACCT
>JBBQAL010000146.1:0-5752 GCA_038316135.1 Candidatus Nanopelagicales bacterium
CCGGGTGCAACCGCCCATCGGTACACACCGACGCCCACCACTTGCTGCCGTGGGCCCAAGGCGGCCCATCCAACCTGGCCAACGGCCTCCTCCTCTGCCGCCACCACCACCGAACCGTCCACGAAGGCGGCTGGCAAATCAAACCCGACCATCCCGACCACGGCGCCAACGGCGAACTGACCTTCTGTGGGCCAACAGGCCAACGGCTCATGTCAGCACTCCCCGCAGCACGCGCCGCACCAGACCCCTAACGCACTCGCGCTTACCGATCGGGTGGCTCACTCCTCCGCGGTCACCGCTACAACACCCCGTCGTAACGCCCCAATCGCTGTACGTGCGGCAGCGGTGACAGCGTCGTCACCGTCAACGGCGCTTGTCGCTGCCGCGTTGGCCACTTGGCCCAATAGGTCGATCAGCTGCTTGCACCAGCGCACGAAGTCTCCGGCTGCTAGCTCGCTTTCGGTCAGCACCGCCTCCAACCGGTGGCCGCTGGCCCAGCGGTAGGCAGCCCAGGCGAAGCCGGCGTCGGGGTCACGAATCGCAGACAACCGGTGGTCGCGCTCGAGCGCAGAGAGATCGCCAGCCAGGCGAAGTGTCTCCTCAATGGCCGTCCGACCAGCGCCCCCAGGGATCTTCGGAGGTGTTCCGAGGTCGCGGCGTGCCTCATAGACGAGGACCGATACCGCAGCTGCCAACTCAGCTGGAGTCAGCCCGCGCCACAGGCCGTGCCGCAGCGCTTCGGCTGCGACGAGGTCCATCTCCGTGTATAGGCGAGTCAGGCGCTCACCGTCGGCGGTCACGGTGTCGCCGTCGAGGTAACCGATCTCGTCCAGAACGGTGACGACTCGGTCAAACGTCCGTGCGATGCTGCCGGTGCGGTCATTGACCCGTCGCTGCAGTGTCTGGGTTTCTCGGTGCAGACGGTGCCAACGTTCGGCCCATCGTGCGTGGTCCTCACGCTCGTTGCAGCTGTGGCACGGGTGCGCGCGCAGCTGAGCACGTAGGGCCGACAGTGTTTCGTCCTCAGCTGCCGCTCCGCGTCGGGAGCGTTGGCGAGGTGGCGCCTCGACCTCGCGAAGTCGCGCGGCCAGAGTCTTCCGTGCCTGGGTGTCTCGCGACCGGAAACCCTTGGGTATCCGCAATCGCTCGAGAGGCTCAGGAGGGTCAACGAAGTCCGTTGCGGCAAACTTGCGCACCTGACGGTCTTCGGTGAGGAGAACCGGCCGACCTCCTTCGAAACCGCTCGGCCGACCGCGTTCAATGACCACGCCAATTCGGCTTGACCGTCGCCCACCTCCTGGGAGTCGTATGACGTCTCCCACCTCCAGAGCGTCGAGGGCCATGGCCACCTCGGCGCGTCGGCCGGCGGTGTCGTCGCGGGCCAGCTGTTTCTCGCGGTCGGAGAGCCCTCGCCTGATCGATGCATACTCGACGAAGTCACCGAGATGGCATTTCATCGAATCGGCATAGCCGGCCAGCGCCTCCTCGTTCTTGCGCAGCTGTCTGGCCAGGCCGACGACGGCTCGGTCGGCCTGGAACTGCGCGAACGAAGTCTCCAAGACCTCGCGTGCGGTATGTCGACCCATCTGCCTTACCAAGTTCACGGCCATGTTGTAGGTCGGGCTGAACGAGGAGCGCAAGGGGTAGGTGCGGGTAGAGGCCAACCCAGCGAGAGCCTGCGGATCGAAGCCAGGCTGCCACAGCACGACAGCGTCACCTTCGACGTCAATACCGCGGCGTCCGGCCCGGCCGGTGAGTTGGGTGTACTCCGATGCGGTGATCTCGGCATGCGTCTCGCCGTTCCACTTCGTCAGCTTCTCGATGACCACGGTGCGAGCCGGCATGTTGACGCCGAGGGCGAGGGTCTCAGTGGCAAAGACGCACATCACCAGGCCACTGGCGAATAGGTCCTCCACGATCTCCTTGAAGACCGGCAGTAAGCCGGCGTGGTGTGCAGCGAAGCCCCGTTCGAGCCCGTCGAGGAAGTCGCCGAACCCCAGGACACGAAGGTCCTCGTCGGTCAGATGTGAGGTGCGCTTCTCGACAAGAGACCGGATTTCCTCGACAAACTGCGGGTCGGTAAGGCGGACTCCTGACTGCAAGAGCTGCCGAACTGCACCGTCGCACCCAGCACGTGAGAACACAAAGTAGATCGCGGGCAACATGTCACGGTGCCGAAGGGCTTCGACCACGTCACGTCGACTCGGGACGCCAGGAGGGCGGCCACGTCGTTGGCCCCGCTGCGGGCGATGCCCGCGCATCCGGCGTTGGGTCTCTTCGTCGCGGGCCATCCGCTGTAGCTCAGGGTTCACCCGGCGATGCTCGTCATCGGCGAACAGGTCGTAAATCTGTCGTCCCGACATGACCTGCTGCCACAGCGGCACCGGCCGATGTTCAGAGACAATCACCTCAGTCGTCCCACGTACGGTCGTGATCCAGGCCCCGAACTCCTCGGCGTTGCTGACGGTGGCTGACAACGCAACCAACGTGACAGATTCGGGGAGGTGGATGATCACCTCTTCCCATACAGCGCCGCGGAACCGGTTAGCCAGGTAGTGCACCTCGTCCATGACGACGAACGCCAGCTCGTTAAGCGTGCCCGACCCGGCGTACAGCATGTTGCGGAGGACCTCGGTCGTCATGACGACGATCGGGGCATCACCATTGATCGTGTTGTCGCCGGTCAGTAGCCCGACGGACTCCTCGTCGTAGCGCTCAACCAGGTCGCGGTACTTCTGGTTCGACAGTGCCTTGATCGGGGTCGTGTAGAAACACTTCTGACCGCGCTGTAAGGCAAGGTCAACGGCGAACTCGCCGACGACGGTCTTGCCGGACCCGGTGGGAGCCGCGACGAGCACCGACTCCCCACGCGCGAGCGCTTCACAGGCCTGCACTTGGAACGCGTCCAGGCCGAACGGGTAGCCCTCCCGAAACCTCTCCACAAGCACCGCGGGTGCTGAGTCTCCATCTTCCCGCCGTTTGCGCCAGTCGGCGTACCGTTCAGCAGGGCTGGTCATCCCGCAAGGCTACGGGAGCGCGAGGGCGAGCACTCGGAGGGCGTCCGGCGCGACCCTGGCCGACACCGACCCGGCGCTTAGGGTCTCGCCATCAGCGATGACTGGGGTAGCCCGCTGACCATCTGGGACCGCGATGGAGACGCGTTGACCGACATAGGCCGTTGCTTTCGGGTGGGCCATGTGTGTGCCTCGGTAGACCCGTGGAAATAGCCAGAGCAGCTCGGGCACTGACATCTCGTCGACCACTGTCACGTGCAGAGTGGTATCAGTCAGCCTGGCTGCCGGACAGATCCGCATCCCTCCGCCGTAGGACGGTCCGTTGCCGACCGCCACCAACATCGCGCGGTGCTCACGGGTCACTCCGTCGACGGTCACGGTCCGCTCTATCGGACGAAATGCACCGAGTTCGGCCAGCATCGCGACCGGGTACCGGGCTCTCCCTCCGGGGCCACGCATGCGACTGGCTCTCGCGGCGACGGCGGCGTCGAAGCCGGTGGACAGCACCGAGCCGAAGAGCCGACCGTTGTCGAGCCTGCCGAGGCTGAGCGTTCGGCCGCCAACGGCCTCGGCTCGGGTAATCACCGAGACAGCGTGCTCGACATCGAGGCCGACAACGCCGAGAGCACGAGCAAAGTCGTTGCCCGATCCGGCAGGAACGAGTCCCAGTGGCACGTCTTCACGGGCTGCGACGTTGATCCCGATGTGCGCCACTCCGTCCCCACCAACGACTATCAGCGCACGTGCACCAGAAGTGACCGCCCGGCTCGCCAGCCGCTCAGCGTCGGCGGCGTCCGCCCCGATCACGACCCGAACCTCGTCGCCACGCCCCCGGAGCGCCTTGACCGTTTGACGGCCTCTTCTGGCTCCACGCCCACCGCCAGCGGTCGGGTTGACAAGGACGACCCAGGGTGACCGAGGCATGGTCAGGAGGACGGCTCGCCGTCGTTTCGACCGGGGTGCTCGAACTCGTCATCGTCCAGAGGGGCCGGAGCATCGATGGGCGAAGCTCGGCCGAGGCCAGCCGGCCCGCCGATGGGTGACGCTTCGTCATCACCGAGGTCGCCATAGTCCGGTTCGCTCGATCGTCGCGCACGTCGCCGGTCGTTGAGGACCGCGATCAAGAATGCGCCGCTGATCAGCAGCAGAATCGGCAGCGCAAGCAAGAGCATCGTAAACGGGTCGGGAGTCGGAGTGGCGGCCGCTGCAAAGATGAATACGCCGAGGACAGTCCAGCGCCAAGACCGAAGCAGCGCCGCGCCCGTGAGCACTCCCATGAAGTTCAGGGCAACGATGATCACCGGCGTCAAGAATCCGACACCGAAGACGATCACCAGGCGAACGAGAAACGACAGGTACGTGTCGACCGAGATGAAGTTGCTGACATCCTCTGGGGTAAACCCGATCAGGATCGTCAGGCCCTTCGGAAGCACCCAGAGCGCGAGGGCTACCCCGAGCAGAAAGAGCGGGACCGCGGCGAACATGAAGCCAAGCGCATAACGCCGTTCGTTCTTGTGGAGCCCTGGTGTGATGAAGGCCCACAGCTGGTAGAGCCAGATCGGCGATGCAATGACGAACCCGGACAGCAGGGCCACCTTCAACTGCAGCATGAAGGCTTGGGTGACGCCGCTCAGTACCAACTCGATGTTGAGTCCGGCGGTCCGCTGGGCATCGGCAAGGGAGACGATGGGATCAGTGATGACCCCGAAGATCTGGTCGTAGAAGATCCAGCCGACGACAGCGCCCAGACAGATCGCGATGATCGACTTGAAGATGCGCGTGCGGAGCTCACGGAGGTGCTCCATGAGCGGCATGGCGCCGCCGGTACTGGGCGGCTCTGTGGGGGCAATGGCCACCGAGGTCTCCGGTGCCGGGTGAACTGAGGCGGTCAGCGGTCGCGGGTGTCGGGAGCGGTCGGCTCAGTCGCCGGAGGCGCGACGGTTGGCTGGGGGCTGCTGACTTCACCCGGCGCTGCCTGAATCTCCTGGGGCGGACTGTTGCCGTCCTCGTCCTGCGCCGCCTTGATCTCGGACTTGAAGATGCGCAGTGAGCGCCCAAGACCTCGCGCGGTGTCGGGCAACTTCTTCGCACCGAACAGGAGCACGAGAACGAGGACGAGAATGAGAACCTCTGGGCCTCCGAGCCAACTTGGCATGACGTGTCCCTCTACTGATCGTTAAGTGTGACGGGTCGAGTCCGCCACATGAACTGGTCTAACGATGGTACGCCGTGAGGCTCCGTGGCGGGGCCAGGGTCCTCCGTGTCGACGCTGAAGCTGGCCTTTGGGCCGCTATCGAGAGGTCGTGAACGAGGCTGGCACTAGGTCGTGGCTCTCCAGCCACAGAGCGAAATCGAGGATCTCGTCGTAGCTGATGACCGGGCCAGTGTGCTCCTCGAGCGCCTCGGCCGGAATGTGCCAGGGGGTGATAGCGACGCCACCTGACTTCAAGAGCGCCACAATCTCGGCGTCGGCCGGCTTACGCACCTCGTCAGCACACGTGCTGCATTGGAACGCGTAGTAGGACCACTCCTGGCGGTTACACACCACCAGGCGCATCTGCTCGGGCGTCAGCTCGATATCCCCACACACCGGGCACGAGGCCTTGATCGTTGTCATGTCTCGTACCTCCCCTCTTGTGAAAGGGGCTTCGGCATCTGGTACGACGACCTTGACCGCAGGCGTCATCGGGGGTCACCCGTTCGGGCTAACTGTCGGGGTACGCAGCCAGTGCTGCCTG
>JBBQAL010000157.1:0-4724 GCA_038316135.1 Candidatus Nanopelagicales bacterium
CTCTCCTGCACCTTCGATGCGTCGACGTCCACAGACCCCGACGGCGACTCCCTCACCTACAGCTGGAACCTCGGGGACGGCAGTGCGGCGAATGGGCCCACAGTCACCCACCAGTTCGCCGGTACCGGCACGTACACCGTGGCCGTCCAGGCAAAGGACCCGATGGGCGCGGTGTCCGTCGCGACTACGACCGTGAATGTCGCAGCGACGCAGCCCGGTTCGGTCGCCTTCCGCGCTGTCTCGGGTACAAGTGCCAACGGCAAGGTGATCTCGCCTCAGGTTCCAGCCACCGCCACTTCCGGAGATGCACTCCTGCTGTTCGTGTCGGCGAACCGGTCCGACGTCTCCCTTCAGGCGCCAGCTGGCTGGCAGTCGCTGGGGCGCCAGGTTGACGAGTCCATGCAAAGCCAGCTCTGGGTGCGGGTAGCGCAGAGTGGGGACGCGAGCTCTGCTCTTCCCGTCACGACGACGAGCACGACCAAGATGACTGCCCACGTTGTGGCCTACTCGGGTACCAACGCAGTGGCGCCGATCGCGTCGGCTACTTCTGCTGACGAGGCCGTCAAGCGCACGTCCCACACCACGCCAGTGGTAAGTGCCTCCCCCACTTCGTGGGTGGTGTCACTCTGGGCCAACAAGTCCTCGGGTTCGACCACCTGGACGACGCCAGCCACGGCCATCTCCCGCCAGTCGTTGGGCTCGTCCGGCGGCTCCGGTGGGCGGGTGTCTTCGCTGGTCGCCGACTCGGGTGGCCCGATCGGTGCTTCCTCCGCTGGCGGCCTCACAGCGGCCGCGTCTCAGTCCGGCAGCATCGCCACGATGTGGACCGTGGTCCTTGCGCCGGCATAAGTCTCACGCCCGGCAGCCTCGTGTGGCGATGACTGCCTAGCGCGCTCAGCATCCAGCCCTTTCCTCGCTTCTCGTCAACAGGACGAGATACAGTGCCCGAGTGACCGACTACGACGCACACAACTTTCCACCGTTCGCCGTCACCGTCGACCTGATCGTGCTGACCGTTCGCGAGGACGAGCTGCAGGTCTTGCTCGTCCGCCGCGGAGTCGCCCCCTACCAAGGACGCTGGGCGCTGCCCGGCGGATTCGTTCAGATCGAAGAAGACCTTCGCGACGCCGCTGTGCGCGAGCTGCGCGAAGAGACCGGGCTGAGGATCGACGACGTCCACCTCGAGCAGCTCGCAACCTACGGCGCGCCGCGACGCGACCCGCGTATGCGCGTCGTCAGCGTCGCATGGCTGGTGCTCGCCCCCGATCTGCCCTCGCCTGTCGCCGGAACGGACGCGGAAGACGCTTCGTGGCGTTCGGTCGACGGAACGCTGTCATCGGGACGCCTCGCGTTCGACCACGCTTCGATCCTGCGCGACGGCGTCGAGCGGGCGCGCGCGAAGCTCGAGTACTCCTCGCTCGGTGCATCCTTCTGCGACGACGAGTTCACCGTTGGCGAGCTGCGCGCCGCGTACGAAGCGGTGTGGGGTATCGAGCTAGACCCTCGCAACTTCCACCGCAAGGTGACCGGCACGCCAAGGTTCCTGGTCGAGACCGGGCGGACGACGACGCGCGGCGGAGGGCGTCCGGCCATGCTTTACAGCGCTCGGGAGGCGACGTTGAATCCGCCACTGCTACGCGATTGACGGTCTATGCACACCGAATCAAGTCCCAACCCCCACCGACTGGATCTACCGCTACGCACCTGCGGACGACTACCTTGAAATGCGGCCAGACCGCCGTGATCGAGTCCCCCGTCACACGGAGGCAACAAATGTCTGTCCGCAGCTCTGCGATCGCCCTGGTTGCCGTCGCTACCGTTGGCGCATCCGCACTGGTGGCGCCTGGCGCATCGGCACAACTGCCTGGAGCTTGGAGTGCGCCAAAACGCATCCCGGGCACTGTAGGCCTCGCCAACCCTTTGGCGGCTGTGGCTCCCGACGGCACCGATCTCGTGACATGGCTTGTCGATGGCTCCGGCACCTTCGGCAATGCGGTGATCGGGAAGGTCAGACTGCCCGGCAAGACTCAGTGGAGGCCCGTTCCGGTAGGACCCGACGGCCCGTTCCTTGCTGTGACCGACATCGCCCCCACCGCATCGGGTGACTTCTGGATGACCTACGCAAACTACTCGGGCCACTACACGTCTTATCTCATCAAGCTTGATGGACAAACGCGGCGGTGGTCAGAGCCGATCCGGCTCTTCAAAGACCAAGACAATCACTTCCACGGATCCCCTGAGGTCGCCGTCGCCGCCGACGGGACGTTAGTAGTCACCGCCTACTCACCTCCCAAGGTGGATCCCCCCGGCGACCCAGTGGCTCGTCTCTCGGTGGGCATCCGCTCCCCCGGTGGCACGTGGCGGAACCGCTTTCTGACGCCCGCAGGTGAGTTCGCCAACGGTCAGCATCTTGCCGTGAACCCCGCTGGCGACGTCGTCATCTCGTTCATCCAGGGCTACAACCTCGCCGACATGACTGTGCGCGCAGCGACCAAGGCCAGCGGCAAGACCTCCAAGTGGAAGGTCAGCACGATCTCCACCGCCGGTGACTCGCAGCGCGTCCACCCCGCCATCGGGGTGGACGGGACGGCCGCTGTTGTATGGACCGCGACTTCACAAACGCTCGACGCCGTGCGAATGGCAACGAGGGAAGTCCGCCGCCCACTCGCACCCTGGGTGGCACGTGATGTCGTCACTGGCTCGTTGGTGTCGACAGATGCCTACGGCGTCGTCAACCGCCAAGGCGAGACGACCGCGGTATGGGGTCAGCGGAGCGGTGGGGCAGTCACGCTCTGGTCCCGGCATCTCGACGACTCGGGGCTCGGCGCAGCCGTCCAACTGACGCCCTCCGGCGAGGTAGCCGAGTTTGACGCGCTCATTCAACGGCCTGATGGCAAGGCTGCGCTTCTGTACCAGCGCTTCACCTTGGCCATCAACAGCCTCGCGATGGAGTTCAGAACCCTCAGCCAAGGCGCGCCAGGACCTGTCCAACAGCTGTTCGGGGACCAGGCGACCGATGGCGCATCAAACGGTGAGGCCCTCGGCGTCGACGCCAGGAGTCACGGCACGATGATCTACACCCGCGGGACCTACCCCGACACCGACTTCGCTTGGCTTGGTCAGAGCCAGCGGCCCTCGGTCATGACCAGTCCTACGAGCGGATCGGTCGTCAATCGGGCGCGCGTTGCAGGGTCGCTGCGCATCGGGACGAAGGGTACTTGCGCCTCCGGGTATTGGGTCGAGACGAGTTCTCTCAGTTACCGCTGGGAACGCAACGGCAACCGTATCCGTGGCGAAACTGCAAAGCGATACCGACTGGTGAGCAGGGACGACGGCCAGCACATCTCGTGCGAGGTCGAGGGAGTCGACTCCGCGGCTCAATCCCGAGTTCTGACCAGCCCGTCCAGACGCGCTGGCTGACGTTTCAGTCGTCGGCCGCATCCGGTAGAACGTCTCCATGAGCCGGCGCTGCCGGCCCGAGTCACCCAGGTTCGATGGCAGCCCCCCGAAGTGACGACCGATGACACCGTAACGGTCCTCTCAGACGCGCACGGGCTTCGACTCGTCAGCCTCCACAATGTCCTCGATCTCGGAAGCCCCTGCTTCGACGTCTTCCTCCGACTCGACCGCAACGTGCGGAAGCACGCGATCGAGCCACCCCGGCAGCCACCAGTTCCTCGAGCCCAGGATGGCCATCAACGAAGGCACCAGAACTAGCCGAACCACAAACGCGTCGAGCAGCACCGCAGTGGAGAGCGCAACACCGAACAGCTTGATGATCGGGTCGTTGCCCAGGATGAATGCTCCGAAGACGCTGGTCATGATCGCCGCAGCGATGGCAACGACCCGGCCGGACCCTGCTAAGCCTCGCCGCACTGCCTTGCGGTTGTCGTGGGAGTGCATCCACTCTTCGTGCATCCGACTGACCAGAAACACCTGGTAGTCGCACGAGAGCCCGAACAAGATCGCGAACACCATGATCGGCAGGAATGGGAAGACCGGCCCCGTCGCTTGAAGGTCGATCTGGTCGCCGAACCATCCCCATTGGAAGACCGCCACCGTGATGCCCATCGCCGCCGCCAGCGACAACAAGCTCGACAGCGCTCCCGTCGCTGCTACGACCACCGACCGGAACAGTACTACCAGCGCCAGGAAACCCAGACCAACGACGATCAACAGGAACCACGGAAGCGCATCGGTCAGAACCTTGGTGAAGTCGACGGTCACCGCCTGGAACCCACCCACGTAAACCTGTGCGCCGGTGTCGTTCTCGACGGTAGGAATGATGTCGTCGCGGACGTGAAACAGCAGATCAGTAGTCGCGGCATCTTGAGGCGCCGTGGTCGGGTACAGCTGGATCGGGACAACTGTCGAGTCGTCGGCCACCGGGGGCGCCGCTGCGAGTGCGACGCCCGGATCGGCCATCAGCGCGTCGGTCAACTGACTCACCGCCTGCTGATCGCCCGCCTGTGGCAGTTCCACAGCGAGGTAGAACGGCCCGTTGACGCCAGGGCCAAAACCCTGCGCCGTCAGGTCGTACGCGATCCGCGGCGGCGTTCCCGGCGCGGTACCCCCGTCGTCGGAGAACCCAAGCCGCAGCGACAACATTGGGATCGCGATCACCAACATCACCACCAGCGCGATGCTGCCGAGCAACCACGGACGGTACTGCAACCAGTTGCCGTACCGCGCGAAAGCACTCGGACGGTGTGGCTCGGGTGCCT
>JBBQAL010000134.1:0-6848 GCA_038316135.1 Candidatus Nanopelagicales bacterium
CGTGTCCATGGTGGCAGCACCGTGGCGGGCGTTCGTCCAGGCTGCGGCGTGGAACGGCCAAGCGCCCCAGACCACAACCGGAGAAGCGAGCGTCAGCGACAGCCACTGCCAGTTGGTGAACTGTGCCGCCGGAATCATCGACAGCACGAGGACGGGCAGGGCCAAGGCGATACAGATCAGCAGGCGACGTCTCAGATTGGCGGTTTCCTCGTCCCCAGGGTCGATCGTCTCGAAGCCCGGCACGCCAAGCGAGGCCGCTGACACGGGCGCGGCGGCCGTGTATCCGGTGGCCTCGACGGTCTGCACCAACGTCTCGGGGGAGACTGCCTCGGAGTAGGTGATCTTCGCCTTCTCAGTCGCGTAGTTGACCGTCGCCGCGACACCATCAAGCTTGTTCAACTTCTTCTCCACGCGGGCAGCACACGAGGCGCAAGTCATCCCGCCGATCGACAATTCAAGCGTGTGGGTCGGAGCCTCGGCCCCGGTGGTCGTAGCACTCATGACGGGATGCGTCACAGGTTCCCGTACGTCATCGCTGAGTCTCGGCGAGGTGGTAATCGCCGGCCTCATCCAGAGCGGCGGTAACCTGAGCCCTGGTCAATGGAGCCGAACCAGTGACGGCGACGACCGACGTTCCGTCTGACACGAGATCGACGGTGACGGAACTGACCTCGTCCAACGCATTGAATTCTGCAGTGACCGCGGCCACGCAGTGCCCGCAGGTCATCCCGTCAACTCGGTAGGTAGTGCTGATCATGGCGAGTCTCTTTCTCTTGGTCGTGCGACGCTAGGAACGGACAAGGCGTGCGATGGCCGCTGACGCCTCCTTGATCTTTGTCTCGGCAGTTTCCCCACCGACACCAACCGCTTCGGTGACGCAGTGCGACAGGTGCTCGTCCAGCAGGAGCAGTGCGAACGATTCCAAGGCTCTGGTTGCGGCCGACACCTGCGTGAGAATGTCGATGCAATACGTATCGGACTCAACCATTCCCTGCAGCCCGCGCACCTGCCCCTCGATCCGGCGAAGCCGTTTGAGGTGTGCGTCCTTGCTGGCTATGTAACCGGGTGTAGCTGCGTCCATTGAGCACCACTCCCTCCTCAGATACCCATGGCGGGTATACGTGGAACTATACCTACCAGGGGTATCCGTGACAACGGATAAGTCCTTCATCGGGCGATGACCCGTCTCTTCGATGATCGGCCAGATCAGCGCCGCCGCGTCAACGATGCCCACCCACTTGGTGGCCTCGGAAGGTGACAGACCTGTCTACAGGCGGGCGATTGAAATAGCGACGTCGAAGCGGTTGTGCGAACGACAGCGTGAGAAAGGTTGCGAGCCGGCCGAGGCTGCAGCGCTCGCCCCAGCATTCGCCTGGCGATCGGATCGGGTACAGCACCTGACGTGTGGCTCAGCACGTCGCGAACTGCTTGGCCCCAAGGTCGGCGGCGCGACGTTGACGGTCAGGTTCGACTTGATGAAATCTTGTTCGAACGCCCACCCAGACGACACATGGATGAGATCCACTGGCGGTGCACGCCGCGGCCGTCCAGATACCGCGCTGTGGGAGGAGTGGATATGACCCATACCGTGAAGATCGACGTAGAGGGCCTCACCTGCCAACTCTGCATCGGAGACGTCTTGCAACGCATGCACGATGTTCGCGGTGTGCTTCGAGTCAGTGTCGGTCCGGTCCATGACGGCCGCTCTACGGTGCTCGTCACCGGCGAGCCCGTTGTGAGCCGCCATGCAGTGGAGACAGCGATGACCCGGGGGCGGTTCCATGTCGTGGACCGTGCCTGGGACCCGCGAGGGCCCGAGACGGGCACCTATTACGCACGTTGATGGCGGGCTCGCGTGCTCTGGCCATCGTCCTGATAAGTCAACCAAAGTCGTGGCATGCGGGGTTCTTGGGGTTCCCGGCCGCCGTCCTTCCTCTTCCTGGTGGTCGGCGGCCTCACCGGCCGAGTTCCGTGCGAACGAACATTTGACAGGGATTCGATGAAGGTTTCATCAAGTGATCCGGATGACCTCGCGTCTGTGCCGTTTGGTGATGTCCAATGGCGATGTTCGCTCGAGGAATCGAAGCCGCCAGTTCACGCAGCGATCCTCACAGACTGGAGCTTCGACCGATGAGCAAGAAGCGACCGCGCAAGACAGCACAGTCTCGGGCTCCAGCAGGATCGAAGACGGTGTCGAGCCGTGCGTTTGAGCCGTTCGCGGAAGCTCTAGATTCCCGGGCCAAAGGGTTGACCAGTCACAAACCGTCGTTCGGGGATTCGCCGCCACCACTAGAGGGGTCACCCCGCGCCGCTCGACTCGACTCCAGCGTGGCAGTGAAGGAACTGAAGATCACCACGATCGGGTGCAGTACTGTCGCCGAGGCTGAACCGCAAGGCCTCGGGATGACCTACTTTGCGGATGCGCCAACCACAGGGCCGAGAACGCAGTTGAAGGTCCGATTCACCGGGCGCCGGCTTCATGTGGACGGTCCACGGGGGGCCAACGACACCTTTGCCGTTGAGTCCCAGGCGGGTCCCGTCCTACCGGGCATGGGTCGAATCGCGGTTACCGCACGCGCACTCAACATCACCCCGGGTGAGTGGCAGATGAGCGCGAAGGCGGCCTTCGATGCCGGTCGGGAATCGGGCGAGCGTCCAGCCACGGCCAGTGGTCGGGGCACCACCGTGTTCGTCCCCGTCGTCCGGGTCCGGGCCCCCGGCGTCCGACTCGGGGCATGGCCGGCCATGGTTGCCCTCGGAGCGATCGTAGGCGTGACCCTTCAAGCCCTCCTTGCGTCCAGATCTGGGTTGCCCGCTGTGACGCTGACGGCGATCAGTGTGGTGGCCTGCATGCTCGGCGTCGTCGGTGCCAAGGCCTACCACCGGCTGACCCACCTAGAGGAGAAGAGCAACCTGCTCACGGTTGGCATGTCCTTGCAGGGCTTCGTTCTTGGAGCATTGACCGCCGTGATTGTGGGCTCGGCGCTCTGGGGTCTACCGGTGGGAAAGGTTCTCGACGTAACTGCACCCGCGCTTCTATTCGGTGCGGCGATCGGTCGGTTGGGATGCTTTCTTGGCGGCTGCTGCGCCGGTCGTGCCACGGCGTCGCGCTGGGGCGTCTGGTCCTCGAACCGCACCCTGGGTATGCGCCGAATCCCGGTGCAATTCATGGACTCTGCGGTCGCCGGCACTCTCGGAACAATCGCACTGGTGCTTGTCGTCACAGCCGGCGCTTCCAGCGTTGGTGCGATCTTCTTCTTCGCGATGGCTGGCTATATCTTCGGTCGTCAGATCCTCTTCCCCCTTCGAGACGTGCCGCGGCGGACCGCCCACGGCCGGGTCATTATGCTGTTCCTCAGCGCTGGGGTGTTCATCGCCGGGGCGGCGCAGGTGGCTCTCGTCCGGTAACTCCCACGGAAGGTTGTGAGCGTCAGCCAGTGACCAGTCAGTCCGATGCTGAGCCGCATCACGCCTTCGCCGGACGGCTCAAGTTCAACAAGGGCCGGGCTCAACCATGTTCCTAGACCGCACGGGAGAGCCCCCGACGGGTGATGTCCGCGGCGACCGCAAGACTGAGCAAGGAGGATTCGATCATGACGGGACCACGAGAGTCGACAACCGGTCACGGTTTCGGCCCGGAGGGCACTGGCGCCTGTGGCGCCGCCGAGGACGTCGCCGGGATCCTGGCGGCTTTGCTCGGCGGGCCTGTCCCTCTGAGGATCCGGTGCTGGGACGGGTCCCTGGCCGGTGAACCGGAAGCTGCGGCGACAATTGTGTTCGACAGCCCGCGCGCGCTGCGGCGTTTGTTGTGGGCACCGAACGAGTTAGGGCTGGTGCGTGCCTACGTCTCTGGGGACCTCGACGTCGTGGGCGACATCTTCGCCGCGCTCGATCTGTCCGACGTCATCGATCGCGTTGCGCACCACCACAGAATTGGGCTTAGCGCCCGTGAACGGCTCTCGGTCGCCCGGACCGCGATGAGGCTTGGTGCGATCGGGCTGCCGCCCGCCTCACCTCCTGAGGAGGTGCGCCGAGGGCGTGGACGGATCCACAGCAAGGCACGCGACGCCGAGTCGGTGTCGCATCACTACGACGTCGGAAACGATTTCTACCACCTCGTTCTTGGCCCGAGCATGGTCTACTCCTGCGCCTACTGGTCCCAGCCGGCCAGCGATCGCTACACACTCGAGGATGCTCAGCGGGACAAGCTCGACCTGGTCTGCAAGAAACTCGGGCTGGGCCCGGGTATGCGGCTACTCGATGTCGGCTGCGGTTGGGGCTCGCTGGCAATCCACGCCGCGACGCACTACGCCGTTTCTGTCGTCGGAGTCACCCTCAGCCAGGAGCAGGTTGACCTGGCCCGGCAAAGAGTGCATGACTTCGGGCTCGACGATAGCGTCGAGATCCGGCTGCAGGACTACCGCGATGTCACCGACGGGCCCTACGACGCGATCTCAAGCGTCGGCATGTCCGAGCACGTCGGCCGCGCGCAGCTGATCGACTACGCACGGAACCTATTGATCCAGGTGCGCCCAGGGGGTCGGCTCCTCAACCACGCGATCGCCTCCGTACGGTCGGTGCCGCCGCCGTCGTCGTCAAAGGGTGGATTCATCAACAGGTACATCTTTCCCGACGGTGAGGTGGTGCCGCTCTCGACGACGCTGGATGCCCTCGAAGGGGCCGGATTCGAAGTCCGCGACGTCGAGGCACTTCGCGAGCACTACGGTCGAACGCTGCGGGAGTGGGTGAACAACCTCCGCATGAACTGGCCGCAGGCCGCCGAACTGGTGGGGCAGGCTCGGGGGAGGGCGTGGCTTCTCTACCTCGCTGCATGTGCGTTGGCGTTCGAGCATGGCAACATCACCATCCACCAGGTGCTGGCAGTACGTCAGGGAGGACGCGGGCTGAGCGGGATTCCGGCGACGCGAAACGAGTGGCTCGCAGCATCGTCTCGAACGAGCCCGCGCCGTCCACCGCCGACGCCTCGAAGCTGCTGATGCCGACCGGCGTCCACGCTCGAATCGAATTTCGGCGACTCCCCCCGTCAACCGGGAATCCTTTTGTAGGCAAGCGATATCGGTGGCATGAAGGTTCCGTCAAGGTTGACTTCGAAATACCCCCCATGGGTATTTTAGGCGTAGCCTGAATGCCGACAGCGCAATAGCCGACATGGGTTGATGACGAGGTAGAGGTGACCCCTTGATCCCGGCCACGCCAAGGACCCTTGGGGTGGCCGATCGGCTGCGCGTCCCGCCCCTCGTGCACACGCGACGAGGCGATGCCTACGAAAATCCAACGCAACCGTGCGAGGTGCATAAGGATGTCGAACTATCTGTTCTTGCTTCTGATCTTTCTGGCGTGTCCCCTGATGATGGTTTTCATGATGCGCGGTATGCACGGAGGGCGCGACGACCACGCCGGTCACGGCGCGGAGCCTCAGCCCGACGACACGTCAGACCGCTGGGACGCCCGAGATGATCGGCTCGCGGAACTCGAAGGCGAAGTGACTGAGTTGCGCGCCGAACGAGATCGAGGCCGAGCCGACCCGCGATGACCGTCCCTGCCCCAGCCAACCAAGGCTAAGGTGCGGCCGCGCGGCGAGTAGCGCCGAGACTTCGGTTCGAACCGCTCCGCGGGTGTCCAACTCCACGTTCTGGGGTGGTCGAGCAAGCCGTGCCCAGTTTGACTCGACCGCGGTGCGCCCCTTGTCAGCGCCACCGATCGTCGCTGGAATTTCCTTCTGGCGGTGTGCGTCGTCTGCCGCGAACGAGCCCAGCCCAACCAATGAAAGCGCCAAGTGGGATTCCCACCACGACTCCAGTCGCGCTGAGTTGCGCTCTCAAGGATCGCGACCGGTTCTGATCGGAAGCGACAATGTGCGCCAAACCGTCGATGACGGCCGCGAGGACCATACCGGCCACAAGCCGGTCGCCGATACGTTCAGCTCGCTTGACTAGGGGTTCGAGTTCATCTGCCCGCAGATGCGCATCAAAACCCCCTCGATCGAGAATGGCGGACAGATGCCGCAACTGTTCCGGAAGATCCATGGCAACCTGGGCGGCCTCGCTGCCCAGTCGCACGACCCACTTTGCGAGTTCGGTGGGGGAAAGTCGCTCCGCGACGAGTCGCTGCGCGTACGGACCGAGAACGTCCCCGAGGTGGAACTCCGGGTCGAGTCTTGCCCCCATACCTTCGACCATGACCAGCATCTTGACCAGCAATGCCATCTGTCGAGGTAGATGGAGGTGATGACGACGCAGAATCTCGAGCAATTCCTTGATGAGGGGACCAACTGTGATTTCACCGATTGGGCGCCCCTCATACTGGATGATCAGCAGTGCAAGGTCTTCCCGGAGTTGATCGCGATCCACGCTGTTCTCGACCACTACGAGGTCGAGAACAGCCTCGGTCAAGGCATCATCATCCTGCTGAGACAGCGTCAACAGCAGAGTTGCTAGTTGCGCGCGGAGCTGCTGGTCGACCTCGCCGACCATGCCAAAGTCAATGATTCCGATGCGTCCCCCGGACTCGACAAAGAGATTGCCTGGGTGGGGATCGGCGTGGAAAAACCCATCTTCGAAAATCATCTTGCAAGCAACTCCCGTGGCACGAACCGCGAGGTCGCGGCGATCGATCCCTGCAGCATCCAACGCATTTAGATCATCGACCTTTATGCCGTGGATGCGTTCAAGCGTCAGCACTCGTGAAGTGGTCTTTTCCCAGAAGACGCGAGGGATGTGCACGTCGGGGTTGGACGAGAAGTTGGCCGCGAAGCGCTCCGCGTTGCGCCCTTCGCGCATATAGTCCAGTTCGGCACTCAACGTTTGCGCGAACTCCTCCACCATGCC
>JBBQAL010000106.1:0-9688 GCA_038316135.1 Candidatus Nanopelagicales bacterium
GTCTGCGTCGCTGTTTGTGGTGGGACAGCTCGTCGTCGTGATGGCGTTACCCCTCATCGCGGTGGAGGATCAGCGCCCCATCGGCCTTAGCCTGGCCGGCCTGGCATCGATCGCAATCGCGATCCGGAACCCCGTTGCGCCTGCGCGCCCCTGGTACGGGGCGCTCGGCGTAGTGCTCGTCCTCGCCGGTGCAGCAGACCAAGGCCCGGGTTGGCTGGCAATCGCGTGTTTGGCACTCAGCGTTGGCGCGACCGCAGCAGCCGTCGTCGGGCGCGGTCGCGCCTCTGCAGCCCTGCGCCTGCTTGGAGCTGCCTCGGCAGCCGCGGCCTGGGCCACCTTCATGCTGTGGGCGCAGTGGACCACCGAGACCAGCGTCATCATCACTGCTGTCGGTGCGGGGATGCTGTTCGCTCTACTCGGGGTGGCGGTGCAGCTCGCGCCCTCGTCCAAGGTGTGGGCCGAGGCCTGGGGAAGCGTCGGTCTCCTTGTTCTACTGATCAGCGCGATGGGGCTCAGCCTCCCCGACGTTCCTCGCACACCTGCGGGACAGATGGTCGGCGCTGGGTTAGCACTGGCTGCCGTCGGGACAGCGCTCGCTGCTGAACCAGTACAACGAACGTGGTTACGTATTCTCACCGTGCTGTTGGTGGCGGCAGCAGCTGGGGCATTCCTCTTTGGGATCGACGCCGACGCGCGCGCAGTCACCGCAACCGCCGTTGCTCTGGCCGCCACCACCACCATCGGCATCGCCGTTGTCGCGGCCACGAGCCGCGGCGCCGCCTGGCGTCCGGCCCTATTGGTCGGGGCGCCCGTTGCGGGCGGCGTGGCTATCGCTTCGGCGGCCAGCGTGCTGCCGGACCGAACGCTGCTCGTCGGCGCTCTGATCCTCGTTGCTGCGGAGTGCATCGTCATCGGTCGAGTGGTCGGTTCAACACCGTTGCTCGTCGCAGGTCCGCCACTTCTCTCACTCTCATGGATGCTCTATGCGTCCGAAGCATTGAGTGGCAATCCTCAGTGGTACATGACCCCGGTCGGCTTGGCGTTGATCGTGATGGCCGTCCTGTTGCGCTGGACGCGTCGCCAAGCAGGTAAGGACACTGCCACGGTGGACGTGGTGGCCCTCGAGCTGGCCGGCATCGGGCTCATCGCCGGGGCCGCTCTGGTTCAGACAGCCACGGACAGCTTGGGCTATGCACTACTCGCGATCGTCGAAGGCGTCCTGGTGGCGTTGTGGGGAGCGGTGACCAAGGTGCGACGTCGGTTGGCCGCCGGCGTTGGCGTCGTCATCGTCTCCGTCGTCATGCTGATCGCCGTCCCGCTGCTCCCGCTGCTCCCCGAGTGGCGGGGTGCCGTGCTCTGGGTGGCAGTGGCCGGACTCGGTCTATTGGCCATCGTCGTCGCGACCTTTATCGAACGGGGACGCGCGAAGGTCGGAGCGTGGGTGACCTCGCTGTCGGAGACGCTGAACGACTGGGAGTGAACCGGGCCGGCGGGCGGTTCCGTCCTAGCCCACGAGCGCCTTGCATAGAGCCGGGGTAGCGATGTGGATTCTGGCGGGCATTCTTTCCCATGCTTCCCATGGTTCGCGTCCCGGCCGCAGACTGTCCCTACTCGCCGCACCGGCGACGCCTCACAAGCGGCTGAAAGGCGCCTCCCATGACGAACTCCCCCGTCGATGACTTCCTGGACGCGATCGTTCGTGGCGCGATGGCGTCGTGCGCGGTGTGGTCCCCTGACGCGGTGCTCGACGCAACGGTGCCCGACTGGCGCTTCCACAAGCGAGGCCCCGCCGCGATCCGTGCGGAGTACTCGACGTGGTTCGCAGACCCGGGTGAGTTCAAGGAACTGACCCGCCTGCCGATCCCAGACGGTGAAGTCGTGAGGTATCTGTTGACCTGGGTCGAGGACGGGGTACCTCACGCGGCCCACCACATGCACGCCTTGACGATCAACGGCGGGCAGATCACGTCAGACACCGTGATGTGCGGTGGCAGGTGGCCGGCAGCGCTCCTCGCCGAGATGCAGGCTGCACAAGATGTAGAGGACGCGCATGCGGATGGCTGAGATCCCGTCCGCGCCAATCGTGACCACACTCGACGAACTGCTCGGAGACGTGACCGCCAGGGAATCCATAACCGGGGGTGCCGGCAAGTCCGGTGCCGACCTCGAGCGGGTAACCATCGACAAGGTGCCGTACGTCGTGAAGTACCTCGACATGACGCGCGACTGGACTATGCGCGCGGCCGGCGTCGAAGGAGGAGCAACCCTCGAGCTGTGGCGCCGCGGCTTGCTGCATGACCTTCCCGACTGCTTCGAGCAGCCGATTGTCGGTGTCGCTCGAGGCCGTCGTGAGCCGGATGGCCCCGAGGTGACGGCATTGCTCATGCGCGACGTTTCCGACGCCTTGGTCCCGGTCAGCGACGAGGTGATCCCGCTGTCGCACCATCTGCAGTTCTTGGACCACATGGCGGCGTTGCACGCACGGTTCTGGGAGGCAGGGCCGGTGATCGAGGTCGTGTCGCCCACACTCCGCTACTTAGAGCTCTCACCGTCGATGTCGCAGAGAGAGGCGAAACTGGGCTTCGGGCAAATCGTGCCGCGCCTCGTCGGCGAAGGATGGCCGTTGTTCGAACAGGTGGCACCGGATGCGGCCAGCGTCGTCATGCCCCTGGCTCACGATCCCACGCCGTTGGTGAACGCGCTGCAGACCACTCCACAAACGTTTGTGCACGGAAACTTCAAGCTGGACAACCTCGGCGTCACCGCAGAAGGTCGCACCGTCATCCTCGACTGGGAAACCCCAGGGCGAGGCGCCGCGACGTCGGACCTCGCCTGGTACCTCGCGATCAACTGCCGGCGGCTTCCTCAGTCCAAGGAGGAGTCGATCACCGCATTCCGTTCGAACCTGGAGGCGTATGGCATCGACACGGGGCCGTGGTGGGACCGTCAGCTGGCTTTGAGCCTCCTCGGAGGCCTGGTGCACTTCGGCTGGGAGAAGGCCTTCGGTGGATTGGACGACGAGTTGCTGTGGTGGCAGGTGAAGGCGATAGCCGCCGCTCAGATGCTGCACGCGTGACAGGGACATACAGCGCCTTGGAGGCCCCAAACTGTACCCGCGGGAGCTGGGAGGAGTTCATGACAACAGTGATCGACCGCCTGGCGGCGGCTATGAACGAGCATGACTTGGACGCAGTCGCTGCTCTCATCAACGAGGACTACCGCAGTGAGCAGCCGGCCCATCCGGGCAGGGCCTTCGTTGGTCGAGCGCAGTTGCGCGCCAACTGGGAGGCAATGTTCGCCGGAATCCCTGACTTTCGCGCTGAGCTACTTCGGTCGGTCCAGGACGGTGACACCACCTGGAGCGAGTGGCGCTGGTCTGGTACCCGCAGCGACGGGCTGCCCTTTGACGTTCGCGGCGTCACACTCTTCGAGATCGTCGATGGACAGATCGCCGCCGGGCGGCTCTACATGGAGGACGTCGACCGCGACACGGCCGGTGTCGGTCAAGCCGTGGAGGCCCTATCGGGTCGAAGTCCGAGGCGCGCTGAGCAGTAAGTGCCCGGGCTAGACCGTGACGGCCTTCATGAGCGTCAGCCGGGGGCGTTCCGTAACGCTCTCGGAACGCCCCCGCCGGCAGGATCGGCGAAGAGGAGGTGGCGATCGATGCCTACTGCCGTGCGCTGGCGTACCGGCCTCGTGTGGGCGCTCACTTGGACAGTGCCGGTGCTGGCGATCGTGGCGGTTCTGGCCAGCCTGAACGAGACGCTTGTGTTCACGCCTGCCGAGCAGACGGCGTCCACAGCCGGCCTGGTTCTCTTCGGCATCTGCGGTAGTGCCTACGCCTTCATAGGCGGGATGATCTGTGCCCGAACGCCGAACGTTCGCATCGGCGGTCTCCTGCTCGGGCTCGGCTGGTCGGTCGTGCTACCGCTGGCCGTCATGGCCCAGGCGGCTCTTGACCTGCCGGGCTCGGCTTGGGCTCCGTGGCTCCTGGAATTGGTGTCTACGCCGACGTTTCCGCTCGTGGTACTACTCCTGCTCCTCTTTCCGGACGGACACCTGCCATCTCCACGATGGCGGCCCGTCGTGTGGCTGACCGCGGCCATCGTGGTGGTCTCCATACCGTTCAGCGGATCCGAGCCGCCGATCTCTGACCCAAGCGGACCTGAGGCGGTAGCGAACTGGCTCATGGTGGACGCGCATCTGCCCTTCATGCTGATCCCGGTGGCGCTGCTGCTGGGGGCGATCTCCATGGTGCTTCGGTTCCGGCGCTCGACAGGTGTCAGTCACCTGCAACTGAAGTGGTTCGCGTTCGCGGCAGTCGTCGCAAGCATCGCCCAGGTGGCGCAGATAGTGATCTGGAATCTCGCCAGCGTCTACGGCCCACCGATGGCTGCCCTGAGCTTCGTCGTGCTGGCTCTCGGGTTCACCGCCATCCCTGTGGCGTGCGGGGTCGCCATTCTCCACTACCACCTCTTCGACATCGACCGCCTGGTCAGCCGATCGGTGGCGTACTTAGGCGTGACCGCGGTGGTGGTGACCGTCTACCTGTGGGTCGTGGCCACGTTGACGTACCTCATCCCGGTACAGACCAGCCTCACCGTGGCGCTGGGCACCCTGGCGGCGGCGTCCGTGCTTGAGCCGACCCGGCGTCGCGTGCAGCGTGCTGTTGACCGGGGGTTCAACCGGGCGCGCTACGACGCGGACCACACCGTGGAAGCGTTCGGGGTCCGCCTCTCCCGCGAGCTCGACGCGGCGACGGTGCGTGACGACCTGCTGCAGACGGTCGCTGCCACATTGCAGCCCAGCGCCCTCGCCTTGTATCAGCGAGCGCTCCCAACCGAGCATCCAATGGAGTAGGAGCACTGAAACGAGCCCCGTGGGACCGTACTTCGAGGCGCCGTCATGATGGACGCCAGCTACTAGACCGCCAACGCGACTTTCCATCAGTCAGGTCGAAGACTCGTTCAGCGTCATGACAGCCATCTCTGTGCGGTACGGCTGGGGAGGGTGACACCAGGTGCTTGACCGCATCGCGCCGTCGCGCATGGGTCGCAGTTTCCGCTGGCTGCTCGGCGCCACCTGGGTGAGCAACGTCGGTGACGGCATCGCCCTCGCTGCCGGTCCGCTCCTCGTTGCTTCGCAGACTGACAACGCGATGCTTGTTGCCCTAGGTGCGTTACTACAGCGAGTGCCGTGGCTGCTGCTCGGGCTATACGCCGGGGCGCTCGCCGACCGCGTGGACAGACGGCGAATGATCATGATCGCCGACGGTCTGCGTTCGGTGGTGGTCGGCGTTCTGACCCTCATCATCGTCACCGGGGAAGTCAGCATCACTGCGGTGCTAGCCGCGATGCTACTGCTCGGTGTCGCGGAGGTGTTCGTCGATACATCGTCACAAACAATCTTGCCTATGGTCGTGGACCACGAAGACCTCGGGATCGGTAATGCCCGGTTGGCTAGCGGCTTTCTGGTCGGCAACCAGATCGTCGGGCCGCCATTGGGAGCCTTTCTCTTTGCTCTCGGAATGGCTGCGCCATTCCTGATGCAGGCATTGCTCATTGCGTTGTCAGTGCTCCTCGTCAAGCAGATCGTCACCCCCAAGGGCCCGGTGCGTGACCTCAGTGACACCCATGTGCTCCGCGACATCGTCGAGGGCGTGCGGTGGGTCAGACGCCACGACGCAGTCCGAACCCTTCTCCTGGTCATCGTCGCCTTCAACGTCACATTCGGCGCAGCTTGGGCGGTGTTGGTCTTGTACGCCCTCGATCATCTGCACATGTCAGAGGTGGGGTTCGGACTCCTGAGTACGTCGGCAGCCATCGGTGGCCTCCTCACCACCGCGCTTTATGACCGAATCGAGCGACGTTTCGACCTTGGGAACGTGATGCGAGCCTGCCTACTCCTAGAGGTGTGCACACACCTCTCATTCGCCCTCACGACGAACGCCTACGTCGCAATGGTCATCATGTTCGTGTTTGGTGCATACGCCTTCGTCTGGTTTGCCGTGTCACAGACGGTGCGACAACGGGCCACGCCTATGGAGTTACAGGGGCGGGTTGGCAGCGTCTACATGGTCGGCGTATTCGGCGGCATCGTTCTCGGAGAAGGGCTCGGAGGCTGGATTGCCGAGGTCTGGGGTCTCACGGCGCCGTTCTGGTTCGCGTTTGTGGGCTCGGGAATCACTCTGGCCCTCGTCTGGCGCCGACTCTCAGCCATCGCACACACCGAGTCCACGCTCTAACCGCAACGCCGAGCTTTTGGCTCGACGTCCTTCGTCGCGTGCAAGTAGTCAGTGAATCGGTAGTCGGCGGAACGGCCCACTGTCGAGCGTCTTCGGTCCCTCGACTCGCACCTTCAGTGCCTTGGTGCCTTTCGACACCGACACCATCTGGTGGAAGACCCCGCGGCTGGTGAAGGTGACCGTCGTCCGGTCGACGTGTCGCCCGCGGTCGATGACGAGCGTGGCGTGCTCTCCCGCGCAGTTGTCGCGACCACACACACGGTTCATGTGCGACGGGCTCATCCCGCCGGTCACCTCGGCGGTGCCCGCCCCAGCACGATCGACACCTTCGATGCGCGACCCGTAGAGCGCCGGCAACCGGTCCGGGAGCAACGTTCCGGAGCCGTAGGTGCCGCCGGGCACCTTGTTCACCAGCTCGAGCTCCACCCGGAGGTCACACCATCGGAACCCCTCGGGCAGCTTCACATCCATGTGACGTGGGAACGGGTCTGCGTGATCGATCACCAGCTTGGGGCTGATCGGTCTGCCGAGGTCCGGCAATACTCTGAGTTGGACGATGTCGATGCTGTCGGGGTTGTTGGGTCGGCGCCAGCTCGCGGTCAATATGTCACCGTGGCGGTCGACCTCTATGTGCCGGAGTCGCGACGGGAACCCGCCGACACCGCCGGGGTCACGTGGCGTCGGATACGTCGTCACGTCGCCGGATGTCGTGCTGGCGGTGAGTGTGTACCAGCTGTCGGCCGGCATGATGACGTCTACGCGCACAGCATCACCGTCGGCGTTGAACGTAGACGTGCTGCCGGCACTGTCGTAGACCGTCACGGTGTACCCGTTGACAGGGTCGCCGGTCGGCGGCGTCCATGACACGACGCCGTCGTCGCTGCTACCGCCCCACGACTTCTGGAACCAGGTTGCGAAGAAGTTCTGCCCGGTCGGTGCAGGTGCCGGCACACCGACGGCGGCCGCTGCGTCGACGACCCCCCAGCCGAACTCGGGGTCGCGTCCGGTCACTCCCATGTCTTTCGCGGTCGACGTGATCTGATCCTGCACCTGTTGCGCCGTCCACCCTGGGTGCTCCTCGACGAGGAGGGCAGCTACACCCGCCACCACCGGGGAGGCCATCGAGGTGCCGCTCTCCACCAGGTGTGGGGTCGGTGACTCGTCCGCAACGGTCGAGTCGACCGACAAGATGTCCTGCCCAGGCGCAGCGACGTCGACCGCCGCGTCGTACGACGACCAGAACGTTCGATGGAGCGAGGAGTCGAGAGCGGCGACGGCCATACCCCCGTCGCAGGACGCCGGGACGGACTCCGGGTTTCCGTACACGCCCCCGTTTCCTGCAGCCGAGACGACGACTGTCCCGCTCGCAGCAGCCGAGGCGACAGAGTCACACACCTTGGCCAGACTGTCGAGGTACTTCTGTGTCTTGTCGGTGGCGACGATACCGCTCGACTGCCCCCCCAAGGACATGTTGATGACATCGGCCCCGTTAGCCGCTGCGTAGTCGATGCTCTTGCTCAACAGCCGCCAGAAGGCATAGTCGCTGAAGTAAATCTTCCGCGAGGGCGCCAGGTCGATCGGCATGATCTGCGCGTCGGGGGCAATGCCGGTAATGCCGTTCCCGTCGTCGTCTCCGGCAATGATCCCTGAGACGTGCGATCCGTGCCCGATCCAGTCCCGGGCCGTCTCGTTGACGTCGGTCGCCGCGACCAGGCTCACCTTTCCGGTCAATGGATCCTGCTCCACGAGAGCGCCGGGCACCACTTGGTTCTCGAGGTCCGGATGCGTCACGTCGACGCCTGTGTCGATCACCGCGACCGTCACGCCCGCACCAGTGGCGACAGCGTTGGCCTCATTCGCGTTCACCGCGGGGAGCATCCACTCGTACGGCTCGAGGTCTCCGTGGACGATCGCATCGACCGCCGCCGGCAGTGTGGTGCTGTCAGCGGTCGCGGTCGCGGGGACAAGGAGAGCCGTGGTGATAACGACCGTGGCAGCCACTGCCGTACGTCTCAGGTGCATGGGGGCTCCGCATGGAATGGCACGGACGCCTGCTGCCCCCGTGGCTGCCTGCCGACCGTACCGAACTGATGATCAGTCTCCAAGCACTGGACGAAGGATGAGTGCTTCCGGGTACCGCCCAATTTGAGGTTGAAGTTGAACACGCTGTCTCAGGGGATAGGGGCGGCTAGCGTTTCCATCCGAGAGTCAAGGACGTCTTCGGCTTCGAGCGCGTGGAGCCTAGAATCGAGGTCATCGAACTCTCCAGCGGTCAGTTGGCTGCAATCAGAACTGAATCGCTGATGATGCCCCTCCAAAGGCGCCCCGAAGTGGTTGTATCGGCAGCGACGCCAACGCGGCCTCCGAAGGAGAGAAGGACCATCATGACCCGCCTCACCACCCAGATCCTTCCTCTTGCGGCATTCTCCGCCGCATTCGTCTTAGCGTTCGCTGTCGCCGCCGTGGCCGCCCCCGCTACCCCCTCAAACCTCTCGGCAGACCCTGGCGTCGGGGGCGTGGCCCTGTCATGGCAGGACAACTCGACCGACGAAACCTTGTTCACGATTGAGTCATGCCAGGGTGTCGGCTGCACGGGCTTCCGGCAGATCGCCACAGTGGGGGCCGACTCCACGTCCTACCTCGATCCGACGTCGGACCCGGGCGTCAACCGGTACCGAGTTGCGGCGATCGACGCCTCCGGCGCATCTGACTTCGGCAACGTAGCCGAGATCACCTTGTTAGGAACTGAAGAGCCGGTCGCGTCATTCACCGCGACCCCAACATCTGGTTTCGCTCCACTCCTCGTGACCTTCGATGGAACCAGCTCCCAGGCGTTTGGAGGCGGGCCGGTCGACAGCTTCACGTGGTCATTCGGCGACGGATCGAGCGCGACCGGGGCCGCGCCTACCCACACTTTCGCAGCTCCCGGCAGCTACACGGTCATCCTCAGGGTGCAGTCGGGCTTTGGCGTCGACGCCACCTCCTCGGTGGTGACGTCGCTCGGACTTATCGCGCCGCAGAGCCTGCTTGCGCTAGCCCCCGCGCGGGGTCGGGTGGACCTCACCTGGTCAAACCCGCCGAGCACAACGACCAGCCTGACCGTCCAGCGTTGCGCGCGGATCAACTGCACCTCCTTCTCACCAATCGCCACTGTCGCGCCTTCCACCACCGCCTACACCGACATCAGCGTCAAGCGCAAGAAGGTCTACACCTATCGCCTGCTCGCTGCAGACGGATCGGGGGAAGTGACCTCGAACACCACCACCGTCGTTACGCGCTGACGCCACATGCATTAGGACAGGGGCGCCAGGTCCCTCACTGACGATCGCCGTCAGGTACTTCGTCGTCGCCAGCGTGTTACCAGGGCTCGGCGGTGCGGACTGTTGCGCCACGCGCTGAGACGGGGCCCGGGCCGCTGGTGTCTTAGGCGATGATCGCCCGAAC
>JBBQAL010000159.1:0-4690 GCA_038316135.1 Candidatus Nanopelagicales bacterium
CGGCACCAGCCAGCGACGCGTTCGGGGATTCACGGCGCCGAGCCTAGGCGACGCCGGTGGTCTATCGTCGCCGACGTGTCAGCGGACAAGCCAGCAACAGGCCGTCAGGCCGAGCCACTCGATGTCGACGCCGTGCGCACGGTCCAGATCGGTACCGCCCTGTGGGCCGTGGCGCTGGCGGCGACGCTGATCGCGCGGGACACGTTGGCCGACCACGGCCGAACCTGGTGGATCTGGACATGTGTCGCCGGTGTGGTGCTCGGCCTCCTCGGCCTGCTCGTGACGACCAGACGCCGAAGCCGGATCGCTACATCGGGGTCAGCAACTCAACGGTCGTAGCGGCGCTCGACGTCGAAGGCTTCGGCAGACTCAGGCCGCTCAAGGGACGCTGCAAACTCGAAGCGGCGAGACCAGTGGCCACTGGCCCAGGCCAGTGCGCGCGCCAGGCCCTCGAGGGTGGCTGCGTGCACTTCGCCCTGGTCAGTGACCCACCAGTCGACAACGACTTCATTGATGAGGAGTTCGTCGTGCTCGTGGTACGTCGTCAGTGCAGCGTCAAGGGCGGGGAGCTGCGGCACCGGTCGTTCGACGCCCGAACCGGCCAGGGCCGAGGCGGCGCAAGCAGCATCGTCGCTGACGTCGACGTCAAGCAAGTCGGCAAGAGCGCGAGTTCCTGGGATGTGCGGTTCCTGCAGGACCAGCGCGTGATGCGGGGCGACGGCCACGATCACTTCGTCAGCATCGGAGACCACTGTCGCCGGTTCGACAATCGCGCGCAGGTGGCTTGGGGGCTCGACGAACTCGGGTCGCTCGGTGGCCGCGATCTGCCCATAGAGCTCCGACAGTAGTTCGGGCCCGATGGCTCTTTCGTCGTCAGCCATCGCGTCGAGCAGCTCGTTGACGCCATCAGGTGCCTGGAGCCACCGCTCAAGCGTGCTGTGCACACCGATCGCCTCGAGCAGCTCTTGGCTGACGCCCGAGGGTTGCTCGACGACCGGGAAGAACTGAGCAAGGCGCTCGTCACCAGGGACGCGCACCTCGATCGGGCTGCGACCCTGCAGAACCGGAGCCTCACTGAGCCACCAAGCACCTGGCGACGCCACGGCCACCCGGCGCCCGTCAGCGGTCAGCACAACGGTCGGTCCCACCAGTGCGCGCATCACTTCGGGAGCCGCGAGGAGCCCAGCGATGTCGGTGAGCGACGAGCCATCGACCATCTCGAGGCCACGCACGATTGTCACGTCCGGCGCGAGCAGTTCGCCGGGATCGTTGGTACCGGTGCGCTCAGCCACCCACGCGCACCAGTCGGCTCCGTCAACCATCAGGTCGTCCCACGAGTCAGGATCAAGCGGCAGCTCGTGCAAGGTGACTGGCGTCAACTCCGCCAGGACGCCGAGCGCAGTCCACGCTGAGGCAGTTGCAGTTTCGGCAGCGGCATCGAGCAGGCGAGGCACGTCGGTTCCAGCGACTCCGTCGATGACTGACCCAGGAAGCACGACCGACGCTGCCGGCGCCCAGCCGCCATCGCGGGTTGGCACCGGGAGACTGGCCATTGCCACCAACTGACCGGGGGTGACGTCGGCGTCCACCAAAAGCCGGGCAGCGGCAGAGATCATCGCGCGAGCATCAACCGGGTCGAACTCGACAGCGTCCTGGACCCGGCGAACGAATGCGCCATCGAGAACCGTGACCACATCGAACGTGCGAGCACCCAGCCGTTCCAGTAGCAAATGCTCGGCGTCGGTGTGCACCACATTGACGCCGAGCAGTGCGAGCTCGTCGCCGTGTTCACCGGCCAGCATGGTGGTTCGGGCACCGCGCACTACGCGGCCGTCGGCGAGCGGCACCGGCAGGCCTTCCCAGACCCGAGGGTCAAGGCGTTGCACCTCGTCGTAGATGGTGTGCCACTGCATGGGCGAGAGTCCGAGCGACGCTAGTGAGTCCCACACCTCGTGCAGCGGCCTGGTGACGAGGCCGAGGCCGCGTAGCTCGTCACCGACCCAGGCAGGGTCGACGAGGTCGACCAGATGCTCGGCGAGGACATGCACGACGCCAGGATCAGATGGTTCGAGCGCAACTAAGTCTGAGATGCGTTCGGGACGACCGTCGCAGGCTCGCGGCACCCAGTGAGACCGAGCGAGCCGTTCGCGCACCTGCTCGCGAAGTAGATGGTCAATCGGGCCTAAGAGGGCGGGTTGTGGAACAAGCGTGAGAGCCACGCTGCCGTGGTCGTGCGTGAGCTCGAGCACCAGCGAGACGTAGGCACTTGCAATCGCGTCGGCCACGGCATCGGTTCGAGCTCCTTCGGCGATGTGCCGACGCGACGCGTCAAGACCAAAGTCTCCGATCGTTACCGCCGGTAGCCCGCACGGCTCATCCGTCGGCGTCGGGGCATGCACAACGCGGGCCAACGAACCCGGCAGGGGAAGCGGGAGGCCGCGCTCGGTGACCGGCAACGCCACAGAAGCGCGCCACCGTCGACGCAAAGCTTCCTCGTGCGGGAGTGACTGCTCCTCAACGTCGGTGAGACCGCCTTCGATCGATTGCACGCGCCACCACGAAGTCTCTTCGTCGTGGCGCATCACCCACGGATTCGTGTCACGCTCGGCCGCCCAGGCATGCCGTTCAGTCTTTCCGTGGCCCACGATTTCGACAATGACCTCATCGAGATCGGGTAACGAGAGCAGGAGAACCTCGTCGATGGCCGACACTGCCTCGACCGCCAGCTGACGCGCCGAGTCGTCCCGCCAGGGCAGCACGACAGCCGTGTCGTACCCATCCGGCGGCGCAGCATTGGAGGCGAACGGGACCCGCAGCGCTGGTGGTTTGCGCTGCTCGACCAGGGACGAGAGCGTGGTGTCTTCACGCAGTAGCTCTGAGGTAGCCGACCGGTCAAAGCGAACGCCACCATTGCGCGAGCGAACCTCAGGCGCGTCTGACACCGCCAGGACAGCTGCAAAGCCAACGCCGAACCGACCGACCGCGTCAGCGGATTTGCTTGAGGCTCGCATGGCCGCCAGGGACTCGACGCCAGCACGGTCGAGTGGCGCACCAACGTTCGCAGCGGTCAGGCCTTCGTCGTCCAGACGGAGGAGCAGGCGTCCGCCCACACCGCCGACGCGCGCTGCGTCCGAAGCGTTCTGGGCAAGTTCAACGACCAAACGGTCGCGATAGGCGCCGAGGGCGTAATCCTCTTCGACATTGGCATCCTCGCGAAACCGCGTCGGCGATGCCCGCCATGCATCGAGTACCGCGGCACGCAAGGCCGCAGTGCCAAACGGGTCAGCCGTTGCCGAGCTCAACGGCCAGCTCGGAAGTCACGTCGGGATCGGAAGCCGGATCGCTGACCGCTGCATCGACAGCAGCTTCATCGTCCAACACCACACGTTCGATCGTCTCGAAGCCGACCTCGTCGATCATCGGATCTGGACGCTCGGCCATGGCGGGGACGACGACAGCCTCCGAGTGCGCTCCGCAACCGTGCGCGAGGCTGACGACATGGCCATCGCTGGGCGAGATCTCGTTGGCGCAGATGCCGAATGCCTGACCCAATGTGCCACGAACCTGCACCCGGAAACCGCAGGTGGCGCAGCGGGCCGGGGCGGTCTGCGCGATGGGCGCGTCCGGGCCGTGCTCCCCTGTCTCCCAGCGGTCGATGGCGTCGTCGAACCCGATCGGGCTGAGAACGCGCGGACGCATGAGGTCGAGCTCGAGAGAGACAGCAAGAATGGCGTCAGCGTCGACCCAACCGTCGTCGGAGACGTCAAGGGGGCCTTCGCCATCTTCGCCGTCGAGCTCCGACACCTCGGCCTCGATGTCCTCGATGGCGTTCCACCCTGGCTCGAGCCTGGGGTCGTCCTCGTCGGTCGGCAGCAGATCGCCGACCCCGAGGTCACCTGGGCGAAGCCGCTCCGTCCAAGGCACCCAGGCAGGTGGCAGCAGCGAGCCGGGGCCCGGAAGGAGGACGACCTCGCCGACGCTGACACTCTTGCTGCGGGACGCCCGCATGACTGTGACGGCCCACCGCCAGCCGCGATATCCGGGCAGGTTCGCCTCGAAGGAGTGCAGAACCATCCGGTCTTCCTCAGGCTCAACGCCGAAGTGGTCACCGATGCTGCCTTCTGGAGCGACCTCGGACACGGCCTCGCGGGCCACATCGACAGCCTCAACACAGACGGGGTCGAGCACGGGGCGCTTGCCCGACAGGAGAGTCACAGTTGGCAAGGGTAGCCTCGTGCACCAGTGCCAGATCGCTGCGCCCTCCACCACGACGCATCAGAACGAATCGGAGCCGTGCCTACAATGCCGTCCCGCCGTCCCCTTCTGACCGCCTTTGTCGCCGGTATTGGGCTGCTCGCCCTCACTGCCTGTGAGAAGCCGGCCCCGGGCGCCACAGTGTTCTCGGGCTCGACCTCGGCCCATCGCGAGGCAATCTGCTGGTCGTTCGATGCAACCCAGCCGGTCGAAAAGGCCGACTGCTCCCTCGACCTTGAGTCGCAGCCGGCCGGAGACGTTGCTCAGACGTTGCTGGATGAGATCGCGGTCATCCCCACCACCGGTGGCGAGAACGTCGGAATCAGTGTCGACGCATCTGTGGCCGAGAACGGTTGGCTGGTCTCGATCAATGGCAGGTCGCTCAACCGCACTCCGCTGACCGAGAAGTACTTCCGCTTCACCGTGCCGCCGACCG
>JBBQAL010000062.1:0-16514 GCA_038316135.1 Candidatus Nanopelagicales bacterium
ACACGTAACGGTGCGGGCTGCGAAAGACCTGTGCACGGCGGCCCTCGTCGAAGTGGAAGTGATGTGAGACGACACGTTGCTGAGGGACGTCGTAGGTATCGACCGCGAGATACCCCGGGTCGGAGTTGAACACAGTGCCCACCTGCCCGGGTGGGAGCTTGCGCAACTCGGGAACCCAGAGTTCGATGACGAAGCAACCACCCGGGGTGAGGTGACGCGCAGCGTTGTGAAAGCACGCGACTTGTTCGGCCTGAGTCAGCAGGTTGGAGATGGTGTTGTAGACCAGATAGACAAGCGCGTAGGTACCCGGGGCGCGAGCGGTAGCCATGTCGCCAACCACCACCGGGATCTGTTCCTCGTCGACCTTGGTTCGGAGCTGGTCGATCATCGGTACGCACAGTTCGATTCCGGTGACGGGTACGCCGCGCTCGGCCAGTGGGATGGCTACGCGACCGGTTCCGATGGCGAACTCCAGCGCCCGACCGTCGCTAGCGAGGACGGCAAGGCGGTCAACGGTTGGTCCCAGGACGTCAGGGGCGAACATGCCGGTGCCCGGAGTGTCGTAGCCCTCGGCGACTTGGGCGTCCCAAATCTCGTTCTGGTGCATGATGCCCAGGCTGTCAGCGCCGCTCGCAGGGCGCCAGCCATTTCCCTAGCGCTGCGCTGTCAAATGTCCACGGTCAGTCGGACCGCCACGGCGTCGCCGACATCAAGGGCTTCGCCCTTGCGAACGAGATCCTTGATCGGCAACACGTATCCGCCGTCCTTGGGGAAGAGTGACGTCGTCCAGACCGTCGTGCCGATCTCCGCCTGCACGGGGATCATGCCCCAGCCGTAACTCACCAGCGCTGCCGTCGTCTCGAGTTCTGCGCTCTCGTCGGGAGGAACGTTGATGAAGTGAAACGGTGACGGGCCGCGCCACGACCACATCTCGCCGCTGAACTCCAGGTGCATCAACGCAGGGGACTGATGCCCGTGATGTGAGTGCTCCAGTTTGCGTAGAAGGATCGGTTGTAGCCGCAGGTGGTGTCGACGTTGAACTCGGCAACCGTGCACCGGGAGGCCACATACTCGTTGGCGAACCACATCGTGCCGTTGGGCTCTACCGTCGCTGCCGGGTAGTCACCCCATCGAGGGTCGTAGCCGCCCTCTCCGGTTCCAGTGAACCCGTCGTTGGGTCCAACGCCCTGTCCGGTGATCTGGACTGATGATGGTGTCTGTCCCGGTGCAAACTGGGCGACAGCGGCACTCGGGAAGTTGTTCGGCCCGGTGAGTGTCGCGCCGATCGCTCCGGCGCCCGTCGGACCGACAACGATCGAGGGGTAGGTCAGGTTCGCACCCTGAACGGCGAGGTAGCCATTGCCTTCGAGGGATGCGTCGAGGCCGGAAGTGGAAGCGTCAGGACGCACGACGAACCATGCGACGCCAGTGCGCTGCTTGATGCCCTTCCAGGCACCGTTGTTGGTGTTGTACCAAGCGGCTCCGCTACCGGTGAGCGGGGTGCCGGTTGTCAGGTAGACGTCACCGTCGTGCAGCCAGGCGCCGTACACCTTTCCGGAGTTGCCGGCGTCCAGCACCAAGGGGTTCTTGATGCTCGGGTAGTGGACGCCGATGCACGCCCTGTCATTTACGCAGGACAGCAGCGGCATGGGGCCGCTCTGCTGCTGGGCGAATCCGGGAGTCGCGTAGGCCTGGGTGGAGACGGAGGTCTCCGAGAGTGTCAGGTCCGGAGCGTTTGTAGCGAGCGACTTGGTATTCGAGAGGCCGTACAGGGCAATCGAGCGAACCAAGGCGTCAGAGAACGGAGACCCCGACATTCCGAAGTACATCGTGCCGTTGGCCGAGGTATCCCACTCGTCCGGCAGGGCATTCACCGGTTGCATCGTGTACGAGAGGTCGTTGTAAGTCGCGGTCGGAACATTTTCGAACATCTGCATCGTTGGGTTCGTCTGCCCGGCGACCAGATCATCCTTGGACAGTGCGTAGAGCTGCGTCCCGTTGAAGCCGTCGCCGAAGAACTCGAACTCGTTGGTGACGATGTAGAAGCCCTCAGCGTCCATGCCGATTTGCGGGTAGTCACCGAAGCAGTAGCCATCCAGGCAGCCGTGGTCAGGCGTCCCGTTCTGGCCGTTGTTGGCAGCGTCGATTGACCAGATCTTCCAGGAACCGAGCGGGTTCGAGCTGGTGCTGACTGCGAGCCAGATCTGGTTCGCCCCGGTGAAGTCACCGGTGGCTGGGTCTTGGTCGAGGTTGGCCGAGGTGGCGAACCAGCGCTGCGTCGACGGATCGTAGAGGCACGACGTGTCAAACATGTAGGGACCGAACGGTCCAGAAGGGCGAACAAACGACGGTGGGAGGTTAAAGAACTCGTTGAGGGTCAGCCCGACCGATGGGCCGTCAGGAAAGGCCTTGTCGCCGGCGATCTGGGGGGACCCTGACTTGGTGTACACCTGCACCACGGAGTTCACGATCTCGAAGACGTAGTTTCCCCCGACGCACATCCCCTGGTCCGGCGGCTCGCCCGAGTAGGCGTTCCCGCCGCCTGAGTAGCGGCTGTCGAAGTGGTTCAAGCCTTGGAAACTGCTCAGGACGCCACTCTGGCTCTGCGAGACGGGCACCGATGCTGCTGACGGCGGGCGGACATTGCCGTTGAGCACCGATGAGCCACCTTGCGGCGAGTTCTGCCTGGCTTCGACCTCGGGGCTTTTGAGCTCGACGCCACCGAGAACGTCGCCAATACCTGGCGTGCGCAGGGCTGTCGCCGCTGGCGCCCGCGCCGTGAGCGGGGCGCGTTCCCCGACGTAGGTCGCCTGGGGGGCACGGTTTGGTTTCGTGGGCGCCGCGGAGGCAAGCGAAGTCGTCGCGGCACTGGTGCCGAGGGCCGCCAGTAATCCGGCGACCGTGGCCACCACGACGTACCGGGAACGCTTCATGAGTGCCTCCTGAGCTGGTGACCGTCGGTCTTCGGAGCATAAGCGCCATCGGAGGTCGAGCGGCAGGCGAATCTGTCTTCGCACGACTGCCCCGAGCAGTCACCGGGTATCGATTAGAGTGCGACGCTCACCGGTGGAGAGGACCGACGTGGCAGACGCCGACGAGGTTCGCCGTCTTGCGCTCGCACTCCCAGGCGTCAACGAGATCGACTCGGACGGATTCGACTTCCGGGTGGCGAACAAGGGGTTCATCTGGTCGTACCCCGAACGTCGGCCCGGAGAGAACCGGCGCATTCGGAGCGACATCGCGGTGCTCTACGTTGGCGACGAGGCGGAGAAACAGGCCCTCTTGCTCGGCGAGCCGGACGCCTTCTTCACCACCTCAAGCTATGACGGTTGGCCGCTGGTGATGCTTCGACTGGACGAAGTCGATGTCGAACGCCTGACCGAGTTGATCACTGACGCCTGGCAGATGCGGGCGCCGGACGAGATTGCCGGCGAGCTCTAGGTCGCCTCTGAGTCACGCGCAACTGCGGCCTCGCGCTGGACTCGATCGAGTGCCTTCGCGATGGGACGCGCGGTGAGGTCGATCTGCCACTGGCGGGCCCCGTGCGACTGGAGCCGAGCTGCGATACCCGGCTCCGTGCAGTCGTGGGGTGGCTGCCATGCGACGCGACGCACGGTGTCCGGGGTGAGGAGGTTCTCGGTCGGGAGGTGGTGCTCGTCGGCAAGCGCGGCGATCGCCGGCCGCAACACTGCGAGTCGGGCCGCTGCTTCGGGGTTCTTGTCGGTCCACGAACGCGCCGGGGGTGGGGCGTCGGAGGAGAGGGTCGAAGGCGGAAGCTCGGAGTCAGGGCACGTTCGGGCCAGGTCGATCGCGGCCATCCATCGGTCAGCCTGGCGCCGATTGGCCTTGCCGCCGAAGATGGGCAGTGCAACCAGCGCCTCACGCGTCGTCGGCAGCTCGACGGCCGCCGACACGATGGCGCTGTCCGGAAGGATCCGGCCAGGAGCGGTGTCGCGCTGGCGGGCCAGCTCGTCGCGGGCCAGCCATAGCTCGCGGATCACGGCCAGCTGCCGTGGCTTGCGCACTCGGTGCATGCCGCTGGTGCGGCGCCATGGGTCGACTCGGGGCGCTGACGGGGGAGCCGCAGCGATGGCGGCAAACTCCTGGCGTGCCCACTCGGTCTTGCCGGACTCTTCGAGCTCGGCGGCCAAGGCGTCCCGCAGTTCGATGAGCACCTCGACGTCGAGAGCCGCATAGCGCAGCCAGTCCTCAGGGAGGGGGCGCGTCGACCAGTCGGCGGCTGCGTGGCCCTTCTCCAGGCCGATCCCCAGGACCGACTCGGTCATCGCTCCAAGGCCTACTCGGGGGTGACCCAGCAGCCGACCGGCGAGCTCGGTGTCGAAGAGCTGGCGGGGCCGCAGTCCGATCTCTGCAAGGCACGGAAGGTCTTGGCTCGCGGCGTGCAGCACCCACTCGGCGTCGTTGATCGCTTCGGCGAGCGGTGCGAGGTCGTCGAAGGCGACCGGGTCGACAAGAAACGAGCCAGCGCCGTTGCGCCGGATCTGGACGAGATACGCACGTTGTCCGTAGCGGTAGCCGCTGGCGCGTTCGGCGTCGACGGCGATTGGGCCGGTGCCGTCAGCGAGGGCTGTTGCTGCGGCCTGAAGCTCACTGCGGCCGATGATCACAGGCGGCAAACCTTCGCGGGGCTCCAGAAGGATCGTGACCGGAGACGGCGTCGCCGCTTCTGCGTCAGGGTCTGGTGTCGACAGCGCGTCGGTCGGGGTGCTCGTTGGAGCAGGGCCGCTCGGGTCGGGGACGGTCACGGCGCAACCGTACGCGGGCCCAAGGTCAGCTGATGACCCCGGCACGCAGTGCGACGGCGACCATCTCGGCGCGGTCGCCGGTTCCGAGCTTGCGGGCAATCCGGGCCAGGTGGCTCTTGACCGTTAGGGCTGAGAGGCTCAGCTCGCCGCCAATGTCGCGGTTGGAGCGGCCGCCGGCTACCAGCTGAAGGACCTCGATCTCGCGTGCTGAGAGCCCATCAGGGCCAGCAGCGCCACGAGTTCTGGGGCCTGGGGTGCTACGGACAGCGTCCGGTGCTCCGCCGGTGACGACGAATCCTTTGACGCCGGCGGCGATGGCTGCACGGACTGAGTAGGGGTCGTCCCCAGGGGAGAGGGCAACGCAGCGCGACCAGCCAGCCTGTCGCAGCTCGCCGAGCAGCTGCAGACCAGAACCGTCCGGCAGCGCCAGGTCGATGACGCAGAGGTCACGGGGACCGTCCGCAATGGCCCTGGCGCGCGCCTCGGCCACCGAGGCGGCTTCAGCGACGGACGCAGCTCCGAGAATGTGCAGCCGACGGACGACCGCTTCGCGGACGCTCGGGTTCGCCACCACCGCAAGCGCGGTGAAGCGGGCAGTGCGGAACGCGTGCGGATGTCCGCCGCGCTCGACGAGTGTGGTCACCCGTCCCTCCCTTTTGCCAGTCGGGCGCGAGCGCCCGACGTTGCCGATCGTTCAGGCGACACCGAACTAGTCCGGAATGCCCACCTGAGTTCTCATCGGACGGCACCGGCGAGGGCTGTAGGGAAATAGGCCCGGAGATAGCCGGGACCAGGCAGGGCGGGTTTCAGGGGCTGAGGGGACTGGGCAGGGTGCGCTGTCAGCGCCGGCTGAGGGGGACAACCCCGGCCGGAAGCGGGGGAAGCCCTGCAGCGGTGCACAGCAGGTCGCCCCAGGCGACCAGGTGCTCGCCCAGCGAGTCAGTGGCCGGCGTCCAGGAAGCGCGGATCTCCAGCTCGGCGGAGACCGGGCGGTCCGACATCGAGCCGAAGCTCTCCGAGGCGACTCGGGTCACGGTGCCGCTGGCGGCCAAGACATCGAGATTGTGGGCGGCCAGGCATTCCATGAGCCAGGACCAGCCGACCTGGGTCACCAGCGGGTCAGCGCCCATGGAGACGTCCAGTGCCGCCCTGGCAAAGGTGACGATGCGAAAGGTGCCGTCCCAGGCCTCGTGGCCATCGGGGTTGTGCAGCACCACGAATCGGCCGGAGCCCAGCTCGTCCTCACCGACAACCACCTCCGCGGTCAGGGCCACCGAGAATGGGGCCAGACGCTGTGGCGCCGGTGCCTCGTCGCAGGAGATCTCTGGACGCAGTCGGGCCGCCCGGAGCGACAGAAGAGCGCGGGAGAAGGTCTCCGGTGGGGAATCCGGCTGTGTCACGGTGTCAGCGTACGTCGAGAAGAGGGGCCCTCCCGGCCACGACTCGCGCAGCGCCAGCACCTAGCCTTCCTTGATGGCCGTCGCCCTCGCTCTGCTCTCGAGCCTCCTGTGGGGCACTGCCGACTTCTTCGGGGGCATCTTCACGAAGCGGATGCCTGCAGTCGTGGTGGTCTTGATCTCGCAGATGATCGCGCTCGTGCTGATCGTGCCTACGGTGTGGCTCGTTGGCTCTTTCGGAGACCCCTCCGGCTTCTTCTGGTGGGGTGTAGGGGCGGGGATCGTCGGCCCGCTCGGCCTGGTGTGTTTCTACTGGGCGCTGTCGATCGGGACCATGGGCATCGTGTCGCCCATCGCGGCGACCGGAATCATCGTGCCGGTTGCCTGGGGACTGGCTCAGGGGGAGCAGCCGTCGATCCTGCAGTTCTTGGGAATCGCGGTCGCGTTTGTCGGCGTCGTGTTGGCTGCCGGCCCGGACGTGCCGCACGCGAACGATGAGGCGCGAGATGTTCACGTGAAGTCGATCGTCCTCGCTCTTGTCGCCGCACTGAACTTTGGCGCCACCTTCATCTTCCTGGCTGGCGGTGGTGAGTTCAGTGTGGGCATGACGATCGTCGTCCAGCGCTTGACGAGTGTCCTGCTGATGATCATCCCTGTTGTGGTCTTCACTCGACTGGCCGGCTTACGCTGGCGTGACCTGCCTGGCCTGGCTGGTGTCGGAGCCGGTGACGCTGCGGCCAACGGTGCCTTCGCCTGGTCGTCGACATTCGGGCTGCTCAGTGTGACGGCCGTCCTCGGCTCGCTCTACCCGGTGGCCACCCTGTTGTTGGCCCGAATCCTGCTCAAGGAGCGACTCACCCGGCTGCAGATCTACGGAGTCATCGGGGCACTGGTCGGCATCGTGCTTCTGTCGGCCGGGTGAGCCGACTGCCTCGCTCCGTGACACGATGACCGACTGTGTCTCACGCATCTCTTTCTGAGTCCCCATTCCTGCTGGCCTGTCGGCGTCAGCCGGTTCCGCATACTCCGGTGTGGTTCATGCGGCAGGCTGGTCGCTCCCTTCCCGAGTACCGGAAGGTGCGCGAGGGGACGACGATGCTCGCGGCGTGTACCAGGCCCGACCTCGTCGCCGAGATCACGATGCAACCTGTGCGTCGCTACGGTGTCGATGCCGCGATCTTGTTCAGCGACATCGTGCTGCCGCTCAAAGCGATCGGCTTCGACCTCGACATCGTTCCCGGAGTTGGTCCCGTCGTCGCTGACCCGGTCCGCGGGCAGGAGCAGGTCGACGCGATGGGAGAGTTGACCCCAGACGACGTGCCTTACATCACCGAAGCCATCGGCTTGCTCACCGCCGAGCTGGGAGCAACCCCTCTGATCGGCTTTGCGGGTGCACCCTTCACGCTCGCTTCGTACCTCGTCGAGGGTGGGCCTTCGAAGAACCACGAGAACACCAAGGCCCTGATGTACAGCGATGAGGGACTGTGGCACGCGCTGATGGCCAAGCTCGCGGACATATCGGCTGCCTACCTGCACGTTCAGGTGGCCGCCGGCGCGTCGGCGATCCAGCTTTTCGACTCCTGGGTCGGCGCGCTCTCGGCTGTCGACTACTTGCGCTACGTGATGCCGCACTCGCAGCGAATCCTGTCCTCGCTGGCTGCGGCGGGAGTGCCGCGCATCCACTTCGGCGTGAACACCGGCGAGCTGCTCCCGCTGATGCGAGACGCCGGTGCCGACGTCGTCGGCGTCGACTACCGGCTCGCTCTCGCTGATGCAGCCAAGCGGGTCGGTGACAGCGTTGCACTTCAGGGCAACCTCGACCCGGCCGTCATCTTCTCGTCGCCCGACGCCGTGCGTACGCAGGTGGACGCGGTGCTCCAGTCAGCGCGCGATCTGCCAGGTCACGTCTTCAACCTCGGCCACGGTGTCCTGCCGACCAGCGACCCCGAGGTTCTGGCTGCCGTCGTGCGGCAGGTTCACGAGCGCACCGCCAGCTAGTGAACGGGCTCCGGCTCGCGCTCCTGCTCGCGCGGTGCGTCGCCAGCTGCGGCACGTCCTTCCGCGCTCGGACGGCGCCGACGCCAAGCGGCTGCGAGCGGCACTAGGACGAGAGCGGCCACCACGAGGAACGGCAGCAGCACTCCGAGCATGGTGAGCGCAACGACGACGACCCCGACGAGGGCATTCCAACCGCGTTCGAGGCCAGCGGTGAAGCCGGTGTCGTCCTGGGCGGCCGGCTCAACTGCGTTGGGTGCCAACACCGTCACAGACAGAGTGGCTAGCGCCGTCTGGTCGGCCAAAGACCGCTGCTGCGCCTGGAGCGACTCCAGGTCGGCCTCACGCCGCGAGAGCTCACTCTCGATCCGCACGACATCACCAATGGTTGTTGCCTGCGAGAGCAAGGCGCGGATTCGCTCAACACTGGCCTGAGCACTCTCGACTCGGCTGTTGACATCGATGACAGTTTCGGTGACGTCCTGCGCATCCGAGGTGACCCGGACGATCTCGCCCTCGGCCTTCGCCTGCTCGATAACCGCGTTGAGCTTGGTCGTCGGTACGCGGACGACGAGAACGGCACGGGTGCCTTGGGGATCGTCGGGGTTGCTGCTGACATCTTGGCTGGAGACAAAGCCACCGGCTGATGTTGCGATGACCTCGATGGCGTTGACCGTTGATTGAAAATCTTCCGAGCGCAGCGTCATCTCGGCGGTGGCGATCACGTCGCGCCCGGTGGGGAGATCCGTGAGCAGCCCGCCCCCTGACGTCTTGGTCCCCGTGCCTTGGTCCGTTGTGAAGTCACCGGCAGCCGTCGAGTTCGACGGTGCTTCCGCAATGGATCTCGTACTCCCGGAAGCCGCTTCGTCGGACGAGCTGCTCATGGTCTTGCTCGCAGATCCGGAGCAGCCGGCCAGCAGCACAGCCGCTCCGGTCAGTGTGATGGTCGACAGTGCAGCAGTGCGTGAACCCCTCATGGCCCCTCCCGGGCTTGGACACTGAACCTTCCAGAAGCAGTGAAGCCTCTGGAGCGCAGCGTGTCGGGTCTCTCCGGCCGTTCGACGCCATCAGCGACGGCTGAGTTCCCGTCTCACTGCCCTGTCACCCGTTCGTGACCTCACCTCTGACAGGGTGGCCAACGTGACAGCGCAGACAACGATCGTGGTCGGCGGCGGTATCTCCGGCCTCGAAGCAGCTCGCCGCTGCGCCGAGCGCGGCGATGCGGTGACGCTCATCGAGAGCAGCGCAGCAGTCGGCGGCAAGCTGGTCACTCACCTTGTCGACGGACTCCGTCTTGATGCTGGCGCCGAGTCGCTCCTCGCCCGACGGCCGGAGGGGCGGCAGCTGATTGATGCGGCGGATCGCTCGGGCGACCTCGTCCACCCTGCCACCTCTGGCGCAGGCGTCTGGGTCGACGGACTGCACCCGTTGCCGCGCCAGCAGCTTCTCGGCGTCCCCACCGATGCAAGCGACCCGGACCTGCCAGCCCTCCTCGGTGCGGACGGTATGGAGCGGCTTCGGAATGAGCCACAGTTGACGCTTGGCACCGAGCCGTCGCACGACATGACGGTGGCTGAGCTGGTGGGTCGCCAACTCGGCACCGTCGTGGTCGACCGCCTGGTCGAGCCCCTGCTGGGAGGGGTCTACGCGGGACGCGCCGACCAGATCTCGGTCGACGCGGCACTACCGGGCCTGCTCGAAGCCGTACAGCGAACCGGATCGGTCATGGCCGCGGCTGCGTCGATGCGCGCCGGCTCGCCTGGCGACGGTCCAGCATTCGCGTCGGTGGTCGGCGGGTTGGGATCCTTGCCTGGTTCGCTGGTTGACGCCTGCAGTCTGACCGTCCTGACGAACACCCGAGCTGTCGAGCTGCGGAGCAGCCCTTCGAGTGGCTGGACGGTGGTCACTGAGGGAGCTGACTCGCTGCTGGCAGATCAGGTGATCATCGCTCTTCCCGGTTACGCCACAGCGCGGCTGCTTGGCCCCGTCGCGTCGGACGCAGCCGCGGTCGCGGCTGCTCTTGAGTACGCTTCCGTCGCACTTGTGACCACTGTCTTCGATGCCGACGTCGTGACGGCACCGCTGCAGGGCACCGGGTTCTTGGTTCCACCGATCACCGGCCGGCTAACGAAGGCTGCGACATTTGTCACTCGCAAGTGGCAGTGGGTTCAGAACGTTGGCCCTGGCCGAGAGGTTCTGCGCTTCTCGGTCGGGCGACACGGTGACACCCGCGGGCTCGATTGGCCTGACGACCAGCTGATCAAGGCTGTGCTCGACGAGGTAGGCGGCTTGCTTGGGCTCCGCGGCGATCCTCTGGCGGCGGCGGTCACGCACTGGCCGGAATCTCTGCCGCAGTACCGCGTCGGACACAGAGCCAGGGTCGCTCAGGCACGTCAGCTGCTGCCGCATGGTCTTGCCGTTGCCGGTGCCGCCTGGGATGGCGTAGGTATCCCTGCGTGCATCGCCTCAGGGCGGAACGCGGCAGACCGGGTGGCCGAGCCGCGATCCAGCGGGTGACAATAGGGGAGTGAGCGACACGCCGAAACCCCAAGAGCCCGCACCAACCACCCCCGGCCCAGCTGGTCGCACGATCACCGGCAAGCAGGCCCGCGATCTCAACGACGTCATCCGGTACACGGCGTGGTCGGTCTTCCGGAGCTCGAAACCACAAACCGCTGACCGGGTCAGCGTTTCTGCTGAGGTTGACTCACTCTTTGAGCAGCTCGACGGCAAGGGCGTGGTTGTCCGTGGCGTCTACGACGTACAGGGCCTACGTGCTGACGCAGACTTCATGATCTGGTGGCACGCCGAGAACAGCGACGACCTGCAGGACGCCTACGCAGGCTTCCGGCAAACCGCCCTCGGGGCGACCTGTGAGCCGGTTTGGTCGCAGATGGCGCTGCACCGACCGGCAGAGTTCAACAAAAGCCACGTCCCGGCGTTTCTGGCCGCCGAGGACCCGAAGCGCTACGTCTGCGTCTACCCGTTCGTTCGGTCGTTCGAGTGGTACGTCCTGCCTGACGAGGAGCGCCGCGCGATGCTCGCTGAGCATGGACAGATGGCGCGCGGCTACGCCGATGTCCGCGCGAACACGGTGGCCTCGTTCGCCCTCGGCGACTACGAGTGGCTGTTGGCGTTCGAGGCCGACGAGCTCCATCGAATTGTCGACCTCATGCGCCACCTGCGTGCGTCCAAGGCCAGGCTGCACGTGCGGGAAGAGATCCCGTTCTACACCGGCCGACGGCGCCCAGTGGCCGAGATCGTGGCGTCGCTGCCCTGATCGGGACTAGCCTGCTACTGCAGTCACTCTGCGGTAGGAGGCTCTTATGACTCACCCGGTCATCGTCATCGGCACGTACGACAACCGTCATCGCGCCGAACTTGACTACGAGCACATCGCCAAGAACCGCGAAGAGCTCTGGAGCGAGAAGATCTATGCCCTTGCACTGGTTGAACGAGCGTCGACGGGCAAGGTCAAAGTGGTCAACCACTTGGAGCCAGGCGCTGATGTCGGCGGGATAGCCGGCACCGTTGTCGGCGGCCTACTTGGGCTGCTCTATCCGCCAGTGATCCTGATCACGGCCGCCGCTGGCGGCGGAGTTGCCCGTGCAGCGGCGCACTTGTGGCACGGGGTCTCGCGCAAGGATATCGCCGAACTCGGCACGGCCATCGACGCCGGAGAAGGTGCGGTGATGGTCATCGCAGCCAGGCTGCCCGAGGATGTCGACTCGGTGCTGCCGCATGCCACGCATGTGGCGCACCGCGCCATGAGCCACAAGCACGAAGACATCGAGGCGCTCATCGCCGATCTGCGCGAGACAGCAGCCGCAGAGGCTCCGACCCCCTAGCCGAGCCCTCTGACGGCCCACAACGCGTGACTTCCGTGACGCCATGGCGTCGCCGAACCCACTCGCTGAGGGCTACTCGACGGGTTCGAGCGTCAGGCTGATCGAGTTGATGCACCAACGTTGGTCGGTGGGGACGTCGTAGCCCTCTCCCTCGAAGACGTGCCCGAGGTGGGATCCGCAGTTGGCGCATCGAGCCTCGGTGCGCACCATGCCCATCGTTCGGTCCTCGATGAGTTCGACGGCGTCATCCTCGGTGGGCGCGTAGAAGGACGGCCAGCCGCAGTGGCTGGCGAACTTGGCGTCGGATCGGAAGAGCTCCTGCTGGCAGGCTCGGCACCGGTAGACGCCTGTGGTTGCGGTGTCGGTGTACTCGCCGGTGAAGGCCGGCTCGGTGCCGCCCTGGCGAAGTACCGCGTACTCCTGGGGGGAGAGCTGGGCGCGCCACTCAGCATCTGACTTGTCTACGCGATTGTTCATGACCCCACGATAAGTTCCGAAGGCAAAGTCGGCCAGTGAAAGCCCATTAACAAGTCGTGACAAAGTACGGTCAATCTCATGGCCCCCGAACGCGTGGACGTCGATGTCGCCGGCCGCACGGTGTCCATCTCCAGCCCCACGAAGGAGTACTTTCCCGACCTTGGTGACCGGGGACGAAAGATCGACCTGGTTCGCTACTACGCGTCGGTCGCCGAAATCGCCCTCAGTGCCGTGGCCGGCCGCCCCACGTACCTTCAGCGCTACCCCGAGGGAATCGCTGGTGAAGAGGTCTACCAGAAGCGCCTCCCACCGAAGGCTCCTGACTGGCTCGGACGCGTCACCGTGACTTTCCCCGGTGGGCGGAAGGCCGAGGTACTTCGCCCTGAGCATCCGGCCGACCTGGTGTGGGCTGCGCAGTACGGCACCATCACGCTGCACCCGTGGCCGGCTCTCGCCGCTGACCTCGCGCACCCTGATCTGATGCGCATCGACCTCGACCCGCAGCCTGGCACCGATTTCAGCGACGCAGTGTGGGTGGGGCTGGAGTTGCTGCGCCCCATGCTCGACGAGTTAGGGGTCGTCGGGTTTCCCAAGACCTCCGGCAGCCGCGGGATTCACGTCGACGTTCCGCTCACGACCGGGTGGACGTTTCCGCAGGTGCGGCGTTCGGTTCTGGCCATCGCGCGAGAGCTGGAACGCCGCGCCCCCGATCGGGTGACCTCGGCCTGGTGGAAGGAGGAGCGCGGGGAGCGACTCTTCATCGACTTCAACCAGATGTTGCCGGACAAGACGATCGCGGCTGCTTACACGGTGCGCCCGCGGCCGGGCGCTCCGGTGTCGACCCCGGTGACGTGGGACGAGCTTTCTTCGGTCAGCACGATGGACTTCACCATCCACACCGTTCCAGAGCGGTTGGCGCAGTTGGGTGACCTTCAAGCCGACATGCGTCGAGAAGCGGCCGGGCTCGAGCGCGCTTTGGAATGGGTCGCTCGCGACGAGACGAACGGCCAAGGCGAGACGAACTACCCGCCGAACTTTCCGAAGATGCCGGGAGAGCCGCCAAGGGTGCAGCCGAGCAAGAAGGTTGCCGAACACTGGGACTGAACCCAGTCCCGCCGAGTGTCCGCCCAGTGGACATCCCCGGGGCAAGAACAGCCTTCGTCGATGTGCCAAGGTGCTGCCGTTGGCCGCGACCACCACGGAGGAACCATGACCGAGCTGCCCAGTCGGACGCGCATCGTGATCATTGGCGGAGGCATCGTCGGGTGCAGCATTGCCTACCACCTAGCGTTGCGCGACGTCTCTGACGTCGTGCTTCTGGAGCGCAAGGAACTCACGAGCGGCACAACGTGGCATGCCGCCGGGCTGGTCGGTCAGTTGCGCGCGACCCACAACATGACTCGGCTCGCGCAGTACACCACTGAGCTGTTCGCCACCCTTGAGGCCGAGACCGGGCAGGCCACCGGCTTCCAGCAACGCGGATCGGTAGCCGTCGCCCCGACCGCCGAGCGGTTCGAAGAGCTCCGGCGGCAGGCGTCCATGGCGCGCGTCTTCGGGCTGCCCGTAGAGGTGATCGATCCCACCGAAATCGAGCGTCTGGTGCCCGCTGCGAGGGTCGACGACCTGATCGGTGGCGTCTATCTTCCCGGTGACGGCGTGACGAATCCTGTCGACACCACTAGGGCGTTCGCAAAAGGAGCGAGAGCGCGGGGTGTCACCATCTGCGAGAACACTCCTGTTGAGCGGATCCTGACCGAAGCCGGCCGGGCTGTCGGAGTGGCCTACAACATCGACGGCGAGAGCCACGAGCTGACAGCGGACGTTGTTGTCAACGCGGCCGGAATGTGGGGACGGGAGCTCGGTGCGCAGGTCGGCACATCCGTGCCGCTGCACGCAGCCGAGCACTTCTACATCGTGACTGAGGCAGTTGACGGAATAGCGCCGAACATGCCGGTCCTCCGCGACCAGGACGGCTGTGGCTACTTCAAAGCCGAAGCCGGCAAGCTGCTCGTCGGCTGGTTCGAACCGGTCGCCAAGCCTTGGGGCATGTCCCAGCGGCACGGAGTCAGCGGCATTCCCGAGTCATTCAGCTTCGGCACGCTCCCCCCCGACCTCGATCACATTGCCCCGTTGCTTGAGTCCGCTGCGCATCGGATGCCGTTGCTCGAAGAGGCTGGCATCCAGTTGTTCTTCAATGGTCCTGAGTCTTTTACCCCCGACGACCGGTACCTCTTGGGTGAAACCCCCGACGTCAAAGGCCTCTTCGTCGCCTGCGGATTCAACTCGATCGGTATTCAGTCATCGGGCGGAGCCGGGAAAGTTCTCGCCGACTGGATTGTCGACGGACGTCCGCCGATGGATCTGTGGGACGTCGACATCAGACGCATGATGCCGTTCCAGAGCAACGCCACCTACCTGCATGACCGCACCGTTGAAACCCTCGGGCTGCTCTACGACATGCACTGGCCGTTTCGGCAGCCGGCGACTGCTCGTGGAGTGCGACGATCGATTCTGCACGACCGGCTCGCGGACCAGGGGGCTTGCTTTGGCGAGACGGCCGGGTGGGAGCGGGCGAACTGGTTCGCTCCTGACGGAGTTGACCCCGTCTATGAGTACAGCTACGGCAGGCAGAACTGGTTTGCGCACTCGGCAGCCGAGCACACGGCTGTACGCGAGTCGGTCGGGATGTTCGACCTTTCTTCGTTCGCGAAGTACCTCGTTCAGGGACCGGACGCTGAGAAGGTGCTGAACAGGGTCTGTGCCAACGATGTGTCCGTTCCGGTGGGCCGGATCGTATACACCCAGTGGCTCAATGAGCAGGGCACGATCGAAGCTGATCTCACAGTCACCCGCGAAGCTGAGGATCGCTACCTCGTCGTCACTGCCGCAGCCACCCAGGTGCGAGACCTCGCTTGGCTCCAAGACCACATCGCTGACGACGCACGCTGCATGGTTGTTGACATGACGTCAGCGATGTCAGTGCTGAGCGTCATGGGCCCGAGGTCGCGGCAACTACTCGAGCCGTTGATGAACGCTGACCTCAGCAGTGCGGCCTTCCCCTTCGGCACATCTAGCATCGAGGATCTTGGCTACGCGCGAGTCCGCGCGAGCCGCATCACGTACGTGGGGGAGCTGGGCTGGGAGCTCTACATCCCGACCGAGATGGCCCCAGGCGTCTTCGATGTGATTGCGGCAGCGGGGGAGGCCGTCAATCTCAAGCTGTGCGGTTACCACGCCCTCAACTCGCTGCGCACCGAGAAGGGCTACCGCCACTGGGGGCATGACATCTCACCCGACGAGACCCCACTCGAGGCAGGTCTTGGATTTGCGGTCGCCTGGAACAAACCAGGGGGCTTCATCGGGCGCGACGCGCTGCTGGCCCAGCGCGAGGCAGGGCTTCGTCGTCGCCTGGTCCAACTCAGGCTCCTCGATGACCACATGTTGATCTATCACAACGAACCCATATGGCGTAACGGTGAAATCGTCGGGCGCATCACCTCGGGCATGTACGGGCACACCATCGGTGCACCTCTCGGGATGGGTTACGTCGAGAACCGCGACGGAATCGCCGACACCGACTTCATCACGTCGGGGGAGTACGAAGTTGAGGTCGCCTGTGAACGTATTCAGGCGGAAGTCTCACTGAAGCCGTTTTACGACCCAACGAGTGACCGAGTGCGCGCCTAACTCAGCCGACGGCGCCTGACCCCCGTCGAGTGCGCAGTGGGTTGACGGTCAGGCTCGTCGAGTGCGCAGTTGGTTGACGGTCGAGTTTGCCCGTGTGTGGTCTGGGGAAACTCGACCCCTGCATCGTGGGACTTGTCAGACCCGGGTGGCAGAGTGCAGGGCATGGACTCCTCCACCGCTGGCCCCTCGACGGTCAGCATCGCCGAACAGGTCGATGGGCTGCTCGATGCTGCACCACCGGCGGCAGCGTTAGGTGATGACGGACTCCGCGATGAGCTCATCGGATGCGAGAAGGCGGCGCAGATGTTGCTGGCCCGTCAAGCCCAGCTGATGGTCGAGATGGG
>JBBQAL010000027.1:0-31394 GCA_038316135.1 Candidatus Nanopelagicales bacterium
ACAGCACACCTCTGGGGAAGAGCCGACCTCGGTCGGCGCGCTAAACGGGAACAGATATATGGCAACACACGGAGCACCCCTGTTCCAAATTGTGGGGATCTGATTCCATAATACGGAACAATCCTGCGTATTTGAGCGTCAAACGGCTGTGCACTCGAGACCTTGAAACGTCAATCAGGTGTGCACTCGGCGGGCAGTGGGTTAGCTGGCCGAGGCGGGTGAGCCGTTCTTGGCTGCCTTGAGGAGCAGTTGCGCGACGTCGACCACCTGCACCTGCTCTTCGCGCTCAACGTCGGACTGCACCTCGGCGACACCGTCGCTGAGCATCACCCGGCAGAACGGGCAGCCGACTGCGATGGTCTTGGCGCCGGTCGCGATCGCCTCCTCAGTGCGTTCGGTGTTGACCCGCTTGCCGATCTTCTCCTCCATCCACATGCGGGCACCACCGGCACCGCAGCAGAAGCCCCGCTCAGAGTTGCGCGGCATCTCGGTGAGCTCAGCACCAGAGGCACTGATGAGATCACGCGGCGGGCTGTAGACCTTGTTGTGGCGTCCGAGGTAGCAGGGGTCGTGGTACGTCACCTGCTCGCTCACTGACGAAACTGGCGTCAGCTTGCCGTCCCGCACGAGGGTGTTCAGCAGCTGGGTGTGGTGTACGACCTCGTAGTGACCGCCCACCTGCGGGTACTCGTTGCGCAATGTGTTGAAGCAGTGCGCGCACGTCACGACTACCTTCTTGGCGCCGATCTCGTTGAGTGTCTCGACGTTCTGTTGGGCGAGCATCTGGAAGAGGAACTCGTTGCCGGAACGACGTGCAGTGTCTCCGCTGCACGTTTCACCTTCGCCGAGAACTGCGAAGGTCACTCCCGCCATGTGCAGCAACTCAGCAACTGCCTGCGTTGTCTTCTTCGCGCGGTCCTCAAACGCGCCAGCGCAACCAACCCAGAACAGATACTCGGTGTCGTCTTCGAGGGGCCCGTCGACGACCTTTACCTCGAACGGCAGGTCGGCAGCCCAGTCAAGGCGCGAAGACGCATTCATGCCCCATGGGTTGCCTTTGCTCTCGAGGTTCTTGAATAGACCGCCGAGCTCTGCTGGGAACTCCGACTCGATGAGCACCTGGAAGCGGCGCATGTCGGTGATGTGGTCAACGTGCTCGATGTCGACAGGACACTGCTCGACGCATGCGCCGCACGTCGTGCACGACCAGAGAATGTCTGGATCGATGACGCCGCCACCGATGCCGTGGCCGTCCTCGTTGAACTCGGTCGGGCCGACGAGTGGACGTGCAGCGGCGTCCTGCACCGACTGCGGGAAGTCAGTGAGCTCGACAGGAGCGGCCGGAGCCGGCCCACCCGTAGACGCAAGATAGTCAGGGTGCTTCTGCTTGATGAGGTAAGGCGCCTGGGCAAACGCGTTGTCGCGCAGCGCCATGATGAGCAGCTTGGGCGACAGCGGTTTCCCGGTGTTCCATGCGGGGCACTGCGACTGGCATCGTCCGCACTCGGTGCAGGTGGAGAAGTCGAGCAGACCCTTCCAGGTGAAGTCCTCGACCTTGCCGCGGCCGAAGATGTCGTCCTCACCCGGGTCCTCGAAGTCGATGGGCTGGCCACCTGAGTACATGGGAAGCATCGGGCCGAGGGCGTTCGGACGCCGCGAGAACGCAACGTTCAGTGGTGCCAGCGCGATGTGCAGGTGTTTGCTGTAGACCACGATGATCATGAAGCTGAGGATCACGCCGATCTGCAGCAGAATCGCGACTGTCTCGATCCGCTCGTTGGCTACCTCGCCGAGAGGCTCGAGCCAGCCGGCCACAATCTCGGAGGCGAAGGCGCCGCCGGGGTACGGAAAGTTGCCTGTGTTGATCTGGGCGCCGCGGTAGAGCAGCAGCGTCCAGACGACGTTGAAGATCATGAACAGGACGAGCCACGCAGCGCCGGTGTGCGAGCCGTAGAAGCGCGAAAGACGTCCGACACGGTGCGGGTTTTGCTTGATGCGGATCGCGGTGAAGATGGCGAGAGCCACCAGAACCATGACGGCGAAGAAGTCTTCGATGAACGCCACCAACGACCACTGGTCGAGGACTGGGATCGAAAACTCTGGGTCAACGAGCGCTCCGTACGACTCGAGGATGGTCAGGCCCAACACGATGAAGCCCCAGAACGCGAAGAAGTGGGCGAACCCGGGAACTGTCCATTTCAGTAGCTTGCGCTGACCAAGTACTTCGACGGTCTCGGCTTGGACCAGTTCGCGCGGGTCGGGGAGACTACCCTTCGGCCTGGGTTGGCCGACTCCGATGAGCCGCCCAATGGTGAACCCGCGTCGTGCGACGACGAGCGCCGTGACGAGTGTCATCAACAGACCGATGGCCAGCGCTGGGCGCACGAAACCTCCTGGAGTATCGCGGCCGGGGTGTGAAACCCAGCCGCTGGTGGTTGGTGCTGACCCCCGCCAAGGGGGGTCCACCGATGCGGTGATGTGGAGCCTAGCGAGCAGAGCTGCCCCGGCAACTGATCGTCGCCGGACCGTGACCTGACTGACTGACCGACCAGTGGATACAATATGCATGTTGATTAGCCGGTATTGACGCTGGCCCTGGGACGATTCGGGCAATAGCGTGTGATCTGCGTGGCGGCCGTTGGCGTCACCGCGCATCAGTGAAGACCCCCTGGAGGATTGTCGTGACAGTGCGTCGTATGCGTGGGGCCTCCTTGGGGGTCGCTGGTGCTCTTGCTGCAGGTCTGGTGATTGCCCCAAGTGGTGGTGCCACAGCCGCTGGCCCCGATGGGCCCGACTTCTACTCGGTAGCCGCGTCCTCGGTCGGGTCGGTGTCTGCGACCGCCGGCTCTGGCGAGCGTGCGACGGCTGGCGCGACGGCTGGCGGCAAGGCAGCTAGGTCGGCCGCCGTCTCCTCGAATCTGCAGGCGCTGCAGGTCTTCAACGGTGCCAACAGCATCGGCAACAACGGCGTCGCTGTGGCAGCTGGCCCCAAGCAGGTCGTTCAGATCGGCGGCCAGACGGTCCGAACTCTGGCCAAGAACTCCGGCAACGTTGTCAAGACCCAGCAGCTCGGGCAGTTCTTCGGTACTCCAGACGTGGTGGCAGGCACCGGCACCATCGCCTACGACCCACTGGGCAAGCGCTGGATCACAGCGGTGGTCATCGACAACGGTGCCGACACTGGCCTGGCGCTGCGCGCTTCGACCGGTACGTCCGCCACCAAGTGGCAGCCCAGGGTGCAGTTCGCCTGGAACGTCGGCACGAGCATCGACCCCAATACCGACGCGGTCGAGCTCGACCCGATGATCGGCACCTCCTCGGACAAGATCGTGATCACCACGCCGGTCACCGACGCTGACCAACCGGGCAACGTGAACCGAATCTTCTTCTTCCCGAAGGCCCCGATCTACAGCGGTAACTCCCCGGACCCGTGGACTGCTGACCTCAACGGCACTTGGAGCGGCCAAGCTCCCGCTGTCAATGCATCGGCCCAGAACAACATCTTCGTGGCGATCCCGGACAACGATGGCGATCCCTTCCCCGACGCACAGGTGAGCACCTTCACCGGCGCCGCCACGAGCAATGCTCCGAACTTCAGCAAGAGTGTTGTTTCCCTGGCGACGCCGATGACGACTCCTCCGGTCGTCGACCAAGGTGCAGTTGGAGACAACCTGGATCTTGGTCCGCTCGCATTCAGCGGTGCAGCCTGGCGATCCGGCAAGCTCTTTGCGACCGCGGCCGGGAACTGCGGTGGTTCCGCATGCATCAGGTTGATCGGCATCGGTACCGAGGCTGGTGTCACCCTTATCGAGGATGAGAAGTTCCAGTCGAACACTGGGGCCGACTGGTTCAGCCCATCGGTCGCCATCGACGGCGCCGGCTACGTACACACTGCTGCGACGGCAGTCTCGGCCAACGACCTCGGTCCGAGTCTTGCGGTCCTGACGCTGACCAAGGTCACGCTGGCCAGCACCGCGGGCACCAACCTGAAGGCTCGAGTCATCAAGATCGGGAACGAAGCTTTCGACAACAACGGAACCCCCGGCCAGACCGTTAGTTGGTCCGGTTCCACCGGTGCGGCGATCGACCCCACGTCGCCCTGGGATGTCTGGGTGACCGGCGCCGTCGGCTCCAACGTCGTAGCGAACCCCAACCTGACCACCGCGATTGCTCGGGTCTCGATGGCGAAGAACAACGCGACCATCAAGGCGAGCTCAACCAGGGTGCGGAAGGGTTCGAAGGTCACCTTCACCTGCAAGCTCACCCGTCCGGACAGCAAGGACACCATCAAGGGTCTGCCGATCACCCTGCAGCGCAAGGGTGGCGGCAAGTGGAAGAAGGTCGCCAGCGGAACGACAACCGCCAAGGGCGTCTTCAAGTCGACGCAGACCATCAACAGGGCAGGTCAGTACCGCACCCTCGGCAGAGGAGTCACCCAGGTGGGCGGCCAGGGCCAGGCGGTCAGCAAGGCGGCGAGTAAGCCGATCAGCATCCGGCTCCGATAGCGAGAAAGGTGTGATTTAGATCACACCTTTGACGAAGGCCCCCGGAATTTGCGGGGGTCTTCGTCATTATGTCAACTGTAGAACTTGCGTCGAGCCGACTCATGTTATTTGATAGACCTCACCGCATACCAGCCGGCAGACCGTGCTGGAACTCAGAAGGAGAAACACCATGGGCCGAGCCGTCGGAATCGACCTCGGGACGACCAACTCGGTCGTCTCGGTCCTTGAAGGTGGCGAACCCACCGTCATCGCCAACGCCGAGGGTGCTCGCACGACGCCGAGCATCGTTGCGTTCGCCAAGAACGGCGAGGTTCTCGTCGGGGAAGTCGCCAAGCGCCAGGCCGTCACCAACCCCGACCGCACCATCCGGTCGGTCAAGCGCCACATGGGCACCACTTGGACCGTCGACATCGACGGCAAGGCGTACACGCCGCAAGAGATCAGCGCCCGGGTGCTGCAGAAGCTCAAGAGGGACGCGGAGGCCTACCTCGGTGAGCCTGTCACCGAGGCAGTGGTCACGGTCCCTGCGTACTTCAACGACTCTCAGCGCCAGGCCACCAAAGAGGCCGGAGAAGTGGCTGGGCTCGATGTGCTCCGCATCATCAACTAGCCGACGTCGGCGGCTCTTGCCTACGGCCTGGACAAGGGCGACATCGAGCAGACCGTACTCGTCTTCGACCTCGGTGGCGGCACATTCGATGTGTCGCTGCTGGAGATCGGTGAGGGCGTTGTCGAGGTCAAGGCCACAAGTGGGGACAACCACCTCGGTGGTGACGACTGGGACGACGCGATCGTGACCCACCTGGTCGACCGCTTCAAGGCAGCCAACGGCATCGACCTCACCAAAGACAAGATGGCGATGCAACGCGTTCGCGAAGCTGCTGAGAAGGCCAAGATCGAGCTGTCAGCCTCCATGCAGACGTCGATCAACCTGCCCTACATCACCATCGACGCCGAGAAGAATCCGCTCTTCCTGGACGAGACGCTCACCCGTGCGCAATTCCAGAACCTGTCGCATGACCTGCTCGAGCGCACCCGCCGCCCCTTCGAGACCGTCATCAAAGACGGCGGTGTGAAGGTCGCCGACATCGATCAGATCATCTTGGTCGGTGGATCAACCCGGATGCCTGCCGTTGCCGACCTCGTTCGCGAGCTCACCGGCGGGAAAGACCCAAACAAGTCGGTCAACCCCGACGAGGTTGTCTCGGTCGGTGCAGCGCTGCAGGCCGGCGTTCTGAAAGGCGAGGTCAAGGACGTACTACTACTCGATGTCACGCCGCTGTCGCTCGGTATCGAGACCAAGGGCGGCATCATGACCAAGCTCATCGAGCGAAACACCACGATTCCGACGAAGAAGTCGGAGATCTTCACCACCGCCGACGACAACCAGCCGCAGGTGCAGATTCAGGTGTACCAGGGTGAGCGCGAGATAGCTGCGTACAACAAGAAGCTCGGCGACTTCGAGCTCACTGGGCTGCCTCCGGCGCCACGTGGCGTCCCGCAGATCGAGGTCACGTTCGACATCGACGCCAACGGAATCGTGCACGTACACGCGAAAGACCTCGCGACCGGCAAGGAGAACTCGGTCAAGATCTCTGGTGGATCGGCACTGTCCAAGGAAGACATCGACCGGATGATGTCGGACGCCGAGAGTCACGCAGCTGAGGACGCAGCACGTAAGGACGAGGCCGAAGTGCGCAACTCAGCGGACGCTCTCGTCTACCAGACCGAGCGGTTCATCTCTGAGAACGCCGAGAAGATTCCGGATGACGCGAAGGCGAATGTTGACGGACCGCTTGCCGATCTGAAGAAGGCGCTTGACGGCACCGACACCGAGGCCATCAAGGCAGCGGCCGAGAAGGTGGCGACGGCTAGCCAGGCGCTGGGGGCCGCGATGTACCAGTCCGGCGACGTGCCTGGCGCGGCTGCGGCGTCCGACGACGGCGGCAACGACGACGACATCGTCGACGCCGAGGTTGTGGACGAAGGCAGCGATGCAGAGTCAACGGACGAAGGCTCGAAGGCATGAGCGAACGTGAGGACGACAGCGAGGGCCCGATCATCCGCGACAAGCGGCGGATCGACCCTGTGACCGGCATGGTGCGGGAAGCGGTCGCTTCGGCGGCTGCCTCCTCCACCCAAGCGCTTGCGGCTGAAGAGGCTGCCGCAGAGCTGGTCGAGGGTGACCTCGCTGCCTTGGAGGCTGAGCTCTCCGAGCGAACCGCTGACGTTCAGCGGGTGCACGCGGAGTACGCCAACTACCGCAAGCGCGTCGACCGCGACCGCGAGCTGGTGCGCGATCAGGCCGCGGCCGGCGTTTTGGCTGAGCTGCTCACGGTGCTCGACGACATCGATCGGGCCCGCGAGCACGACGAACTGGTCGGCGGCTTCAAGTCCGTGGCCGAGGCGATCGAGGCCACGGTCGAGAAGCTCGGACTGGAGCGGTACGGAGTCGTCGGTGAGCCGTTCGACCCGACCGTGCATGAAGCGCTCATGCACTCCGAGGACGAGTCGGTGACCGAGACCACGTGTGTTGCCGTTCTGCAGCCGGGTTACCGGTACGCGGGAAGAGTGCTGCGTCCCGCTCGCGTCGCCGTCGCCGACCCCCCTTCGTAACCAAGAACGACGCATTCACCCGCATGCGCGCAACGAACTGCGCACTCATCCAGGGGACAACCGCACAGACAGCTGAAGGAGGTGACCGATGAGCGCACGCGACTATCTCGACAAAGACTTCTACGCCGTGCTCGGGGTCACCAAGACCGCTTCGGCTGACGAGATCAAGAAGTCGTACCGAAAGCTGGCCCGTCAGTTCCACCCCGATGCCAACGCTGGCGACCCCAAGGCCGAGGAGAAGTTCAAGGAGATCTCGGAGGCCTACGACGTCCTGTCCAACGACACCAAACGGCGTGAGTACGACGAGATGCGTCAGTACGGAGGCTCGTTCGGCGGCGGTATGCCGGGGGGCTTCGGCGCCGGCGGACCAGACGGCGCAACCTCCGTCAACCTCGGTGACCTCTTCGGCGACTCCAATCTCGGCGACATGCTGGGTGGTCTCTTCGGTGGTCGGTCGAACGCCCAACGAGCCACCAAGGGCGAGGACCTCACCGGACGCATCACCCTGAGCTTCCGAGACGCCGCGTCCGGCATCACGACGTCGATCCAACTGCGTGCCGAGGCCGCGTGTCCCACCTGCGGTGGTAGCGGCGCAAAGCCAGGGACATCGCCGCACACTTGTTCGGCGTGCGGCGGAAGCGGCCAGACCGTCAAGCAGCAGGGAGGGTTCGGGTTCGCCGAGCCCTGCCGCGCCTGTCACGGCCGCGGACAGGTTGTCGACGATCCGTGCGCCAACTGTCATGGTGTCGGCGCCACCATGCAGACGCGGTCGGTCAACGTTCGGGTGCCAGGGGGGATCAAGGAAGGCGCGACGCTCCGAGTCTCCGGTAAGGGTGCGCCTGGACGAGGCGGCGGACCGGCAGGTGATCTCCTGGTCACCGTTCATGTGACGACCCATCCGGCCTTCGGACGAAAGGGCGACCACCTCACTTTGACGGTCCCGATCACCTTCGTCGAGGCCGCCGTCGGCTCGACGATTACGGTGCCGACACTGGACGGTGAAACGGTGAGTTTGAAGATTCCTGGCGGTACACCTTCTGGACGTACCTTCCGTGTGAAAGGGCGCGGTCTCGCCTTGAAGGGTAGGAAGGGGGATCTTCTCGTCACTGTCGAGGTGGCCATTCCTCAGCGTGTCGATGGGAAGGCGCGCAAGGCGCTGGACGACTACGCAGAGGCCACCTCTTCCGACAACCCCCGAGCCGACCTCATCTCGCTGGCTGGAAGGGAGTGAGCGTACCGATGAGCTTCGACGACTTCGACACCGCTCCGGTGTTTGCCATCTCGGTCGTCGCCCAGCTCACTGGCATGCATCCTCAAACTCTTCGCCAGTACGACCGGGTGGGCCTGATGAACCCGCAGCGGACATCCGGCGGCGGACGTCGCTACTCAGCGCGTGACGTCGAACGGCTACGCGAGATCCAACACCTTTCGGGTGAAGGCATTGGCCTCACAGGCGTCAAGCGAATTCTCGACCTCGAGCATCTGTCCGACCAGTTGCAGGCTCGAGTGCACCAACTCGAAGCTGACCTAGAGACCGCTCACCGGGCTCTCGACCGACTTCAGCAGAGCACGACACCGGGAACGGACGTCGTGCTCCGCGACAGAGCAGCAGTTGTTGTTTGGCGCCGACCTCCACGATCGTCCCGCTAGCCTCTTCGTCCCCAGGAGCACCTATGGACTTCACGACCCGCAGTCGCGAGGCTCTGGCTAGCGCGCAGCAAGCCGCGGTCTCCGCTGGTAATCCGCAACTCGACGCTGTGCACCTGCTCGCCGCCTTGCTGGCCGAAGGCGACGGTATCCCTGCCTCCCTGTTGCAAGCCGTGGGCGTCGAGCGGGCCGATGTGCTGGCCAAGACCGACTCGGCAGTCGGGCGTCTGCCAACGGTCAGCGGCGCCACGGCGAGCGGACCCCAGGCGTCTGGCGCGCTGCAACGCGTTCTGGCCCGAGCACAGGAACGTGCGCGGGAACGAGGCGACGGCTATGTCAGTACCGAACACCTGCTGTTGGCACTGGTTGGCGTCCCCAGCGAGGCAGCCGAAGTGCTGACGGCCAGCGGGGCCACCGAGACCGCCCTTGACGACGCGCTGGAGCGCGTTCGGGGAAGTGCAAGAGTGACCAGCGCTGACCCGGAGGGAACATTCCAGGCCCTCGAGAAGTACGGCGTTGATCTCACCGCGCGCGCCCGCGCGGGCAAGATCGATCCGGTGATCGGCCGCGACTCTGAGATCCGTCGCGTGATGCAAGTGTTGTCGCGACGCACCAAGAACAACCCGGTGTTGATTGGCGAGCCAGGGGTCGGCAAGACCGCTGTCGTTGAGGGGCTTGCCTCGCGCATGGTCGCCGGTGACGTCCCGGAGTCGTTGCGAGGCAAGCGGCTGATCGCTCTCGACTTGGGAGCGATGGTGGCCGGGGCCAAGTTCCGCGGTGAGTTCGAGGAGCGGCTCAAGGCGGTTCTCGACGAGATCAAGGACTCCGACGGTCAAGTCGTCACCTTCATCGACGAGATGCACACCGTCGTCGGTGCCGGAGCCACCGGAGACTCAGCGATGGATGCCAGCAACATGCTCAAACCCATGTTGGCGCGCGGCGAGTTGCGAATGATCGGTGCCACGACCCTCGATGAGTTCCGCGAGCACGTCGAGAAGGACCCAGCGCTGGAGCGCCGCTTTCAACAGGTCCTGGTCGACGAGCCGAGTGTCGAAGACACCGTCGCAATTCTGCGTGGTCTCAAGGAGCGCTACGAAGCGCACCACAAGGTGCAGATCGAGGACGCCGCCCTGGTCGCCGCAGCGAGCCTCTCGAACCGATACATCCCAGCCCGCCAGCTGCCCGACAAGGCGATTGACCTCGTGGACGAAGCGGCATCGCGGCTACGGATGGAGATCGACTCCAGCCCTGTCGAGGTTGACCAACTGCAACGCCAGGTCGACCGGATGCTCATGGAGGAAATGGCGCTCGCGCGTGAGACCGATGACGCGTCCAAGGAACGGCTCCAGAAGCTGCGCGCCGAGCTCGCTGACCGGCAAGAGCAGTTGAGTGCGCTTCAGGCCAGGTGGGAGCAGGAGAAGGCGGGACTCAACCGGGTCGGTGAGCTCAAGGAGCTGGTCGACGCCAAGCGGATGGAGGCCGATCGCGCTCAACGCGCCGGCGACTTGGCCACCGCGTCCGCGCTGCTCTACGGCGAAATCCCAGCGCTGGAGAAGCAAATTGTCGAAGCGTCGGCATCTGCCGACGAGATCGTCCCGATGGTCAAGGAGACCGTTGGCCCGGACGACATCGCGGAGGTCGTCGCGGCGTGGACGGGGATTCCCGCGGGACGATTGCTCGAAGGAGAAGCGTCCAAGCTGCTGCGCATGGAGGACGAGCTGGGCAGGCAGGTGATTGGTCAGCGTGAGGCGATCGGCACGGTCTCGGACGCCGTCCGTCGCTCGCGCGCTGGAATCTCAGACCCGAACCGCCCCACCGGGTCCTTCCTCTTCCTCGGACCAACTGGTGTCGGCAAGACGGAACTGGCCAAGGCGCTGGCCGACTTCCTCTTCGACGACCCGCACGCGATGGTGCGTATCGACATGAGCGAGTACGGCGAGAAGCACTCGGTGGCCCGGCTCATGGGTGCACCCCCTGGGTACGTCGGCTACGAGGAGGGCGGGCAGCTCACCGAGGCTGTGCGCCGCCGTCCCTATTCGGTGGTGCTGCTCGACGAGGTCGAGAAGGCACACCCGGAGGTCTTTGACGTTCTGCTCCAGGTGCTCGACGACGGCCGCCTGACCGACGGTCAGGGTCGCGTTGTCGACTTCACCAACGCGCTCTTGATCCTGACGTCCAACCTCGGATCGATGTACCTCGTCGACCCAGAGCTCGACGCCGCAACCAAACGCGAGCGGGTGATGTCGGTGGTCCGCACCACCTTCAAGCCGGAGTTTCTCAACCGCCTCGACGATGTCGTGCTCTTCGACGCGCTGTCAGAAGCCGAGCTTGCCGAGATCGTGAGTCTGCAGGTGGCACTGCTCAGCAAGCGTCTGGCCGACCGCCGCATCTCGCTCGAGGTTTCCGAAGCCGCGAGCGCATGGCTGGCACGGGAAGGTTACGACCCGGCGTATGGGGCGCGTCCGCTGCGCCGGCTGATCCAGACTGAGATCGGTGATGAACTCGCTCGGATGATCATCGGGGGAAAGGTCCACGATGGTGACGCCGTCACGGTGGACGTGGCCCCAGACAACGGGTCACTGAACCTCGCCCCCCGCTGACTCGGACAGAGAAGGTTCGCGGAGAGGTTTGGGGAGCGCCCTCATGGGGATGTCTCATCTGAGAAGTTGTTAACTTGAGTTCAGAGGAGACCACCATGGGAATCGATGACAAAGCACGCAACGCTGCTGAGAGTGCCAAGGGCAAGGCCAAAGAGGCTGTCGGAGATGCCACCGACAACCACGACCTTGAGAACGAGGGTCGCGCCGACCAGTCGAAGGCCGATGTGAAGCAGGCTGGCGAGAAGCTCAAGGATGCCGTAAAGCGCTGAGCAGGAAGGCTCCACCGACGAAACCATGGCGGGACCGCATCAGCAGTCCCGCCATGGTTTCGTTTTCTGCCACTAGGACGGCTCACGCGGTTGAGGGCTTCAGCTCCCTTGGTACCCGGGTCAATCTTGTGAGCCATACGCACACCAGACACCACGCCCAACCGAGCACGAGCCCGCCGATGACATCGCTGAACCAGTGCACTCCGAGCATGGTGCGGCTCGCCCCAACCGCCACCGCAATGCCAACACCACTGGCAACGATGAGTCGCTCGTTCCACGCGGGACGGACCGCTACCAGTACGAGCGCGAGCGCTAGGTAGGTGGCTGCTGCGGCGGTCGAGTGACCAGACGGGAATGAGTAACCGCTGAAGGGAGCCAGCGGGTCGAGATCAGGACGCGCGCGGGCCACTGCCGCTTTGATCAGATTGGAGAGGGCCCACTGCCCGAACACGACCAGTACCACGAACAGCGAGAGCCTGCGTCGCCCTAGGGCCAGCAGCGTCAAGGCAACGAGGGCCGCGAGAGCAACGATCACGATGGTGTCCCCGAGGTGGGTAATCAACCGCAGTGCGTCGCTACCAAGGGCGTCGGCGTTCTTAGCGGCCCAACGCTCAACGCGCTCGTCCCATCGCACAACAACGGTGTTGCGTTCGATGCCCTGCGCCAAGCCTCCCAGGATAACCCCGGCGAGCACGAGCACCGAGAGAGCAAGAGCCGCGCCGACGAATCGCGTTGGCGGCGGCACTGCATCGACCGAGCTTGCATCTGAGGCTTCGGTGGTTACCTGGTCAATGCCGCCTTCCAGGCCGGCCTGGCCCCGGTGGAGCCCCAGTGCGGCGTAAGTGATGGCGGCGGCGGCGAAGGCAACGACGACAGTCACTAATAGCGGGGTCACCCTCAATGTTTACCCCGCTAAGCGGGTGGGTACACCTCTCACGTGCCCCTTCTTGTGCCTAATACCAATGACCCTGGAACCCACGACGTCGTCGAGGCCGAACTCAGTCGTTCGGCCGAGAAGCGCTGGGGCCCCTTCGCTCTGACAGTGATGACCGGGTGGCTGTTGCTGCTGGCCTTCGCCGCCGGTATCGGGGCCCTGATCACCGGGCCTTTGGTGGGCACAGATTTCATCAAATGGGATCAGAACGTCCCGGTTGACCTCGAGGCGGCTCGCACGGGGACCGGCGAGAGTTTGTCGCAGGTTGGCAGCGGAATGGGAGAGACCCTCACGGTCGTCGGTGTAGCGGTCGCCATCGGAGTTGTGCTCCTGATCGCACGGAGGTGGGCCTCGGTTCTGCTGCTGGCTACGGCTCTCCTCGCTGAGGTGAGTGTCTTTGTGGTTACCACGATCCTGATTCCGCGGGACCGCCCTGACGTCGAACAGCTGGACGTCTCTCCCCCAACCTCGTCCTTTCCCTCCGGGCATACCGCAGCCGCTACCACCCTCGCGCTGACCCTGGCGCTGCTCGTCGGTTGGAATACCCGATCGAGGGCGGCGCGGTGGCTGGCCTGGGGGCTGGCTGTGTTCGTGGGTCCGGTAGTCGCCTTCTCACGGGTCTATCGCGGCATGCATCATCCGACTGATGTATTCGTCGGTCTGCTGATTGGTGTTGCCTGCGCGACCATCGCATTCTTCGCCGTGCGCGTGTGGATGGGCAGCTCCGGTAACCGTGATGGTGTCCGTGGATCACATTCTATTGAGGAGACAGTCCGATGAAGGTCGCCGTCATCGCCCATAGCAAGAAGTCATTGGGAGGCGGGCTGGTCGAGCTACGCGAGGTCCTCGCTCGCTATGGGGTCACCGACCCATTGTGGTTCGAGGTGCCCAAGAGCAAGAAGGCTCCAAAGTACGTTCAAAAGGCGATCGATGCCGGGGTGGACCGCGTCTTCGTCTGGGGCGGTGATGGAACTGTCCAGCGGAGCCTCAACCTCCTTGCTGGCACTGGGATCGCGATGGCGGTGCTCCCAGCAGGTACTGGCAATCTGTTCGCAACCAACTTGGGAATACCGGTAGACCTCGAGCAAGCAGTACAGATCGGGTTAGCCGGCGATGTGCGACCCATCGACGTGGGCCGGATCAACGGTGAACGCTTTGGGGTCATGGCCGGCGTTGGCGCTGACGCACTCATGATCCGTGACGCTGATGGTGGCCTGAAGGATCGCCTCGGAAGGGGAGCTTACGTGCTCACCGGCGTCAAGAACGTCAACAAGGCCTTGGTAAAGGCGCGCGTGGACGTTGACGGAAAGAAGTTCTACTCAGGCAGGGCTGGGTGCGTCATCGTTGGCAATGTCAGTCGAGTCCTCGGTGGCATCGATGCGTTCGATGATGCGACTCCACACGACGGGAAGTTGGACGTCGCCGTGATCACCGCGACCAGCCCGGCGCAGTGGGCCCGAGTGCTCGGTAGGGCGGCGGTTGGTCGGACGGCGCGCGCCAAATATGTTGAGATGACCCCTGGGCGCAGAATCGATGTCAGGCTGAAGTCGAGCCGGCTCTACCAGGTCGATGGTGGCGACCGCACCAAGGTTCAGCGATTGAAGATACGCGTCGAGCCGGATGCGCTGCTGGTTTGCCTTCCCAACGTCCAGACGTCGTCCTGAACCGGGGCACGCCTTGCCGGTGAACGAGCAATTGACTCACCGGCGTCAACCCACAATCCTCTTCGGGTGATCTCCGAAACGTCGCGTCGCGTCCAACCGTGGTACCGCGATCGTGGTGTGCAGGCAAGCACGGCTTTCACCGTGGCACTCACCGTATTCAACGTTGCCGCCGCCGATGGAGTTAGTCAGCAGGTCTACGGGGTGCTTGTGGTGTCGCCAATGTTGGCCGCTGTGCTTGTGCAGCGAGCCTGGCGAGTGGTCATCGCAGGGGTCATCGCCCTGGTGGCTTTCGCGATTGGCTCGACCTATCTTGACGTTGGCTGGGATGACTCTCAGCTCGTTCGCCTAACGGTGTTGATCATCGGCGTCGTCGTCGGATTCGTAGCAGCCCAGGCACGGCTCAACGATGCCAAACGGCTGGTCGCCCTCGGCGAGGTCGCCAAGATGGCCCAGCGGGCGATCATGCGGATCGATCCGCCGAAGGCCGAGGGCGTGGACGCTGCCGTCAGGTATGTGTCTGCCTCGAGGGAGGCGAGCATCGGGGGAGACGCTTACGAGGCTCTCCTCACCCCGTTCGGCCTCCGGGTGCTGGTTGCCGACGCGCGTGGAAAAGGGTTGCCGGCGGTTCTGTCTTCCGCTGTCGCGATGGGTGCCTTCCGCGAGTGGGCCTTTGTCGAGGCGGATCTCGGTGACCTGATCGCTCGAATGAACACATCGGTGGCCCGTGAGGTGGACGATGCAGACTTCGTCACTGCGTTGGTGGCGGAGTTCTGCGACGACCAGTTGCGCTACGTGTGCGCAGGCCACCCATGGCCACTACTGATGCGCGATGGCTCGGCCCGCGAGCTGGAAGTGAAGACTGTGCCGCCACTCTCGCTCATCCCCGATGACATGACTCCAGAGGTCGCTTCACTTCGGGTGAGGCGTGACGACGTGTTTTTGATGTTCAGCGACGGCTTGACCGACTCTCGTAACGTTGACGGCCACTTCTTCGGGGTAAGCGACTCGCTGATGCGTGTCGCGGCGCATGCGGCAACCGTAGAGGAGTGCGCTGATGGTGTGCTCAATGAACTGCGTGACTTCGTGGAGGACGACCTGGAGGATGACGTCGCCTTGGTCGCGCTCAGAGTGACCAAGTCTATCGAACCGCTGCCCGACGAGGTCGTCGGCTGATGGTCAGTTGAGTGCCGGGGCCACGACAAGTGACGAGCGGTTGTGCTGCCAAGCCTCGATCATCCGTCGTGCCGCCTCAGCCTCCAACGCCATGACCGTCGCCCCACCAAACAGCACGTCGCGGGCGAGCTCGGGTCGCTGGTCGACCAAGCCCTTGGCGAGCTTGTCGGCGGCCACATGTTGATGGTGTGCATCAGCTACGACGTGGACTGAGTAGAAGTGGCGGGCGTCCGCTCCGAATCCCAGCCGCCGCAGCGCAGCAGCACTGGCCCCCATGGGTTCCACCGAGGTCATCTCGAACATGGCCAGATGGCCGACGGCGGCTCCCAACCAGCGGCGGTGCAGGCCGAAGAGGCTGACGACGTTGACGCCAGCGAGCGTCCAGCCCGGAACCGCGGAGAGATAGGCGTGGTAGGAGGGATCGAGGCCCAGCTCGGTCATCGTGAGCCCGAAGAGGTTCTGGTGCATGTCGCGTGCCACTCCATCGCCGTACTCATCAGCTTGGATCTCGACAGCGGCTGCCTTCGGATGGCCCGCGAGCCGAGGGATGGTCCAGGTGTGCGGGTCGGCTTCCTTGAGCTGGTAGATCGACCGGTGCATTGCCATCTCACGGAACTGGTCAGCAGTGCCACGCTCTTGCAGGAAGCGGGAGAGACTGGGGCCGTCGGCGTCATCCATGAGCGCGTGCAGCGCGTCGGGGATCTGCGGCTGCGGAGGCAGGCAGCCCACCTCGTCCTGCAGACGCGTAACGACCGCCTGCTCCAGTTCGCGCCGCCAGGCCAGCAGGTCCGGTTGCCACTCCCAGGTGACGTCGACTCCTTCGAACCCTCGGTAGTGCAGCTCATAGAGGGCATAGAGGGCGAGTGCGGAGTCGTCGCCGAAGAGCGGGTCGTCGTCCCCTTCCTCGATGCGGGGCAGCGCCAGTCTGGGGCGATTCGCTGCTCGCGGCAGAAGGTCGAAGAGTGCCTCCGTGAGCGGCCCGCGCGCCGGTGGGAGCGAAGAGGGCGCCAGCTGTTTGTCGTCCAACACTTGTCCGTACTGCATCGCGGCCTCCAGTGACGTCAGTCGGTCGTGATGTGCTTGTCTTCGACGACGCGGTGCTCAGAGCGACGCGTCGTGTTGGCTGCGAAGAGCCCGGCGAGCAGCATCAGGGCGCCGACAGCTGCCACGATCCATCCGGCCGCGGACAGGTCAACTGCGTCCAGGCGGTCAGCAACAGCCAGGGCCATGATGAGTCCAGCTGCGACGAGAAGACCTCCGAAAGGAATCATTGTTCCAACCTCTCTGTGACGAATCAGGTGAACAGGCTTACGCCGCCGGGGCCGACCAACAGCCCGACGATGACCAGGACCACGCCCCACAAGACCTGCCCGCGGACGAGTGCGACGATGCCGCTCACGACCAAGATCACGGCCAGAATCCACAGCACGTTCTCCATGGCGTCCTCCAAAGTGTTGAATGTGTCCGTTAGGTACCCCCGATGCTGAGGCTCAAACCTCGCAGGTGGCCGGACTGTGCGGATCAGCAAACACAGATAGCTGGGTTGGTCGCGTTTAGGTGAGCTGTGCACCGGGTATCAGGGGTGCGCGTCGTGTCGCGTTATCGTCCTAGTTTCACTCGTCCAAATGCGTGCTGACCGGGGTTCCTGAGGGCCCCTCGAACAGGAGTAGGTTCGAACCGTGGAACTGAAGATCTCTCAGCGGCTTGTAGGTACGACCGTGGTGCTGGCGCCATCGGGTGAGATCGACCTTGCCAGCGCCGAACAATTGCGCAGTGGACTGGTGGCCGGAGAGGCAGACGCCGACACGAGCATGGTGATTGACCTTCTTGGTGTGGGATTCATCGACTCGACCGGGATCGGCGAGCTGGTCGGCTGTCAGCGTCGTTGTCGGGACGCTGGGGTCGCCCTAGCTTTTGTGGTTCCCGACGGAACCATGCGCAAGATCCTGCACGTCACTGGCATGGATACGGTCTTCGACATGCACTACGACGAGTCAGCCGCTGTCACATCGGTCACCACCGATGGCTGATAGTCGGGGCGCGGTCACCATTGAGGTGCCGGCCCAAGCGGAGTACGTGGCCGTCCTGCGAGCGGCGGCTGCAGTGATCGCTAGCCGACTGGATTTTACGCTGGACGACATCGACGACTTGCGAATCTTGATCGACGAGGCCGCGTCGGTGCTACTGACGTCAGGTGCAGAGGGGGCGCTGCACTGCGTGATCGAGGCGGCCGGGGAGACCATCCGCTTCCAGATACGTGCTCACGTTCCGTCGGGCGGGACGTCACCGGAGGAGGGGTTCGCTTGGAGCATCTTGCGGGCTCTTGCGCACGAGGTCACGAGCGAGACAGACGCTGAGGGACAGGTCATCGCAGTGACCCGCAGCCGCGGCCCTGTCCTCGACTCCGCACTTTGACGGCGCAGAACGTCATGGCTGAAGGCACCGAGGGCCGCGACGAACTCGTACGCTCGCACATGGGGCTCGCACATCATCTGGCACGTCGCTTCACCGGCCGGGGCGAGTCGTTGGAGGACCTCACCCAGGTGGCCTACTTGGCGCTGGTGAAGGCAGCAGACCGATTTGACGAGTCGCGCGGGGCCGAGTTCGCCACCTTTGCCACACCCACCGTGCTGGGGGAGATCAAGCGACACTTCCGGGACAAGGGTTGGGCGGTCCGGGTGCCGCGCCAGCTGCAAGAGCTGCGGATCGCTCTGACGAAGTCGGTCGAGGAACTCACTCACGAGCTGCATCGTTCGCCGACCGTGTCCGAGCTGGCTGAGCGGCTGTCGGTGAGCGAGGACGATGTCATTCAAGGCCTCGAGTGTGGCCGCGCCTACAGCACCCTGAGTATCGACCCCCTCATCGACCCTGACGACGACTCCGCGCCACTTGCCGCAGTCGTGGGTAGCGTCGATCCAGCATTCGCTTTGGTGGAGGACCGGCACGCACTTAGGCCACTGATGGCTGAACTGCCCGAGCGAGAACGCCGGCTGCTGGAAATGCGCTTCTTTGAGAACATGACGCAGACCGAGATAGCCGACAAGCTCGAGATTTCGCAGATGCATGTCTCGCGATTGCTGACGCGCACGCTGGGACAGCTGCGCGATCAGCTGTTGGAGGACGGCTGACCCGTTCAGCGGGAAATGGCGCGACGAACTGACGTCACCGGGGGATCGTGAGTTCGACCCAGGTGCGCTTTTCTGCGCCGTCCCGCTCGTAGCCCCATGACGTGGCGAGGGACGAGACCAGCAGGAGGCCGCGTCCAGACTCGGCATCGACGTCAATGTCTTGGGCGACGGGGAACTCACTCGGGCGAGTGTCGCCGACCTCGATCCGAATGACGTCGCCGCTGAGTACGACACGCAGGCTGGGCTGTCCGCTGGTGTGTCTCAAAACGTTGGAGGTGAGCTCACTGACGAGCAGTTCTGCGGTATCGATGAGGTCTGAGTTCTCGACACCTACTTCGGCCAGGTGACGTCGGGTGGCGTGCCTCGCCAAGGAGACGCTGGCAGGGTCGGCAGGAAGCCGCCACGTCACTGACAGATCCTGAGGACTGTCCAACTCATCCTGCATGCACGTCATTGTCACACCCCCAATCGCTCGCGGCGCTCCCGCAGAAGCAGATGAACAACTTCTTCACGCCCCCCGAGTACCCACCGGATGGCCCTCTGAAACCTCCCGGGTTTGGGGGTTACCGGACAGGGGTATGCGTTGCCCGCACTCAAACAGGACGGTCGTCAAGGCAAACTTGACGGTGACCCTTTCGTCAAGGCAAACTTGACGGCATGACAACACAACTCACCTCTGTCACATCCCTCACGACGCTCGAGCTTGCCGGCCAACTCACCTTGGTCTGTGACGAGCTGGGGCGCCGTACCGACCACGACGCGGCGCAGCTGTCGCGGACGATCGAGCAACTTGGCCGATCCATGGGCGACCTGGGCCGTTGCTTCGGAACCGCCGCCTGGACTGGACCAGCACACCGGAAGTCGCCAACGTCGTTAACGGCCTCACGCGCTGACGAGTGCCGAACCAGCACCCAGCGGCGTCCCTCGATGGTGGAACCGGCCGGGGCTCCCGCCCCGGTTCCGGCCCCAGTGGTCCTCAGCATGAAAGGCGTCCATGAGGATCGTCCCGGTCAGCTCTGGACCGCACTGCTGGAGGCGACCTGGCCTTCGTACCTGGCGTGGTACGCATCTGAAGGCTGGGATCGCAGGCCCACGCTGGCGGAGTCTGAGTTCGCCCTCGAGCAACACATGCCCGAACTGATCCCCATCTGGCAGCGCCTCGTCACCTTGGCCGGTGACGACAGCGATGTCGCGCGGATGCTCGCGCTGTGGAACCCACCGGCGTTCGCACCGGGGTGCTCGCAGCTTGTGGCGTCCGGCGCGAGCCGTGCCCTACTGCGCAACTACGACTACGACCCCGCCCTGTTCGAAGGTGTGAGCCTGTCGAGCCGGTGGAGCGAGCGGCGTGTCATCGGTACCAGTGACTGCCTGTGGGGCCTCTTGGATGGGATGAACGACCGGGGTTTGGCTGTCTCGCTGACTTTCGGTGGGCTGCCCGGAACCGGGGAGGGTTTCGCGATTCCCCTGGTGGTGCGGTACCTCCTCGAGGTGTGTGACAGCGTCGACGAGGCGCGTCGGGTGATCGACCGCATCCCCGTTGCTGCCAGCTACAACCTGACGCTGACCGACCGGTCAGGGGCTGTAGTCACCGCCTTCGTGGCGCCAGGACGCATCCCGGAGTATTTCGACATGCCGTTGGCGACCAACCACCGTGGCCTGGTGCCGGACCGGCCCGACCTGGCGCGCAGATTCAGGAGTGTCGAGCGTCAGGACGTGCTGCGTGGCCTCGACCGAGAGGGTCGTGCCGCTGATGCCGCTGCCGAGGAGTTTCTCTCCCCGTCGCTGCGAAGCACCGACTTCGAAGGGGGTTTCGGCACCCTGTACACGGCGGACTACCGGCCGGACGAAGGGGTGGTCACGTACCGCTGGCCAGGCGCGACGTGGCGTCGCACCTTTGCATCGGCTGAGGACGAAATCGGTGTTCGCCTGCGGTAGACCACGTGTCGAGTCGCACTTGTCCCTGGTCGCGTTGCAGTAGACAGTGGGGGCATGACGCAGGGTCGTGAACAGTTGAGTACACAGTCAGTCGACCAGATCGGTGACCTGGTCGTGCGTGCGCTGAGGGAGCTGGCCTCGCGACCAGATCGCCGAGCGTTCGAGGAGTTGCTCCGGGCAAGTGACGAGGTGGGACAGTGCCTCGGGCTTTCGGCGCGGATCTTGGCGGAGAGCGGTTCGTGGTCGCAGGTCGCCGATGTCGCTGGGACCACCAAGCAGGCCGCTTGGTCGCGGTGGAGCCAAGCGTAAGTCCCAAGAAATGTGTGAGGGGCTTCAGCGGCTGACGTGGATCGGGGGGATGCGTCCTGCCCACGGCAGGGCCTCTTCCAGCTGGGCCGACAGGCGCAGAAGCAGTGACTCCTGACCAAACCCTCCGACAAGCTGCATCCCGATGGGCAGCCCACTCTCGCTGGTGTTCAGCGGCAGGCTGATCGCAGGCTGGCCGGTCGCGTTGAAGACGGGCAGGAACGACTCCCACGGTGACCACTGCTCGAACATCGTCCGCAGTTCGACCGGCTCGGATGGGTCGTACATCTTCAGCCGCTGGGGAAGGCGTCCCATCGTCGGGGTCAGCAGGACGTCGTAGGAGGCGAAGAACCAGCCCATGATGCGGGCGAGGTGGTTGGCCTGGGCCATCGCATCGAGCAGTCTTCCTGCGGAGATGGTCCGCCCGTACTCAACCGCTGCCAGGGTGGAGCCCTCGAGCGTGTTTGCGTCAACGGTCTTGCCCAAAAACGCCGCGAGGCCGTCAACGGTGTGCGCGTTGTCGGCGGCCCAGACGTCGGTCATCGCGACGAGGAACGGTTCCCAGTCGAACTGCGGAGTCGCCAGCTCGACGTGGTGCCCGAGCGACTCCAGCAGCCGGGCTGTCGACTCGGTGGCAGCTGCGATCTCGGGGTCGGCGTCCTGGCCTGACCACGGCGTGCTCCAGTAGGCGATCCGAAGTGGCTCGACGGGGGCACCCATCTCGTCGATGAACGGCCGGACCGGGCCGGGGATCACGAACGGGTCGCCGTAGGCAGGACCGCCTAGAGCGTCCAGCATGGCTGCGGTGTCGCGAACCGAACGGCTCACCATGAAGTGGACCGCCCACCCAGCGAGGGCCTCGGCGATCTGCGGGCCCCAGGTCACGCGTCCGCGCGAGGTCTTGAGCCCGACGACCCCGCAGGACGCCGCTGGGATTCGGATCGAACCTCCGCCGTCGCTGGCCGACGCCACCGGCACGATCCCGGCTCCGACGACTGCAGCAGCTCCACCGCTGGAACCGCCTGCTGAGTGTTCAGAGCTCCACGGGGTGCAGGTCAGCCCAGCGGCCAGGGTCTCGGTCGTGCCCATGATCCCGAACTCAGACGTCGTGGTGCGGCCGAGGTTGATCAGGCCGCTGCGGCGAATCCGGTCGTAGAAGGCGGTGTCGAGCGAGACCACCCAGTCTTCGCTGAGCCGGCTACCGTTGCCGCAGCGCTTACCGGCCTCGCCATGGAAGAGGTCCTTGACCATGGTGGGAACACCGCGGAACGGCTCGCTGGGGATGTCGTCTCCAACGGACTCAGCCCGATCGACGTAGGTCTCGACAACCGCACCGAGGGTGCCGTCGACCCGCTCGACGGCGGCTACGGCGCAGGCGGCGAGCTCGCGCGGACTGACCTGACCATCGGCCACGAGCTCAGCCAGCCCCAGGGCGTCGTATTGGGCGTACTCATGCAACTCCACCCGGGGGATGCTAGTCGTGGGGCAGAGCCGGGCCCCGCACGGCCACCCCTGGGCGTTTCGCGGCAATTGCTGTTCATGGGTTGACCTGCGGGAATGTTGCGACTGTGGCTCAATTGGGCGCTGTTTGCTGTCGATTTCCCTTCCGTATCGCTCATACTCGGGCGTACGTTCTGCTGACCCCGTCTTTAGGTGGACTCGAATGCATCACCCGCACGTCTCGCCGGAGGTCGTCGAGCTCGACACGACCTTCCGGTCGATCGATGCTGGGGACGCCTTGGACGGGCGGCTGCTTGAGTTCTTCTCGGCCGCGTGGCCTGCCTACCGACGCTGGTACCTGAACCAGGGAGAGGCTGCTCGCCCGCGCTACGCCGAGTGCGCCCAGATGTTGCGTACCTACATGCCGGAACTGGCGCCCACCTACGACCGACTGGTCGACGCCGTCGGAGGCGGCGACCTCGAAGCGCGCTTTCTCAGCCACTGGCGACCGCCGCCGCTCTTCGCCGCGTGCTCGCTGCTCACCTACAACCGCGAGCGCAACGTACTGCTGCGCAACTACGACTACCCACCTTTGCTCTGTGACAACACGGTCTTGGCGTCGTCCTGGCATGGAACGCGCGTGATGGCGATGACGGACTGCCTCTGGGGTGCCTTGGATGGCGTCAACGTGCACGGCCTGTCGGTGGCGATCGCATTCGGGGGCCGGCCGGTTGTCGGTGAGGGATTCGGCATCGGGCTCGTCGTGCGCTACTTGCTCGAGTTCGCTACCACCGTCGACGAGGCGGTGGCGATGCTACACAGGATCCCGATCCAGTTGACGTACAACATCGCATTGGTCGACGCCGCGGGCGGCGGTGCGATCGTGTACGTCGCCCCGGACCGCGCGCCGGTGGTGAGCGGGGCTATCACCGCAGCCAACCGCCAGGGTCCGACGATGTGGCCCGAGCACGCCGAGTTCTGCGCAACGGTTCTACGCGAGCAGGCCATGGCTGATGTGGTCGCCAACCCGGTGCTCGGCGTCCCAGATCTCGTCAACCAGTTCTTGGCTGCGCCGATTCACCGTTCAACCGCGACGAGCACGTGGGGCACGGTCTATACCGCTGCCTACGACTCCGATCAGCGGATGCTCGAGCTCAGCTGGCCAGACGATCGCTGGACGTTGTCGCTTCACGACTTCGAGGAAGACGTACGTCACCGTCGGTCGCTCGTGGCTGTTCCTCCCCCGATGTACGAACCGGCGGGGGATCACGTCCCAGAGCACCCGCCAGTATTGATCGCGTGAACGCCTGTCACGGGGTTCGGATCAGGGATAGGGTCCCGGCAGGATGGCGAAGAAGAAAAAGAAGGACAAGAAAGGCAAGCGCAAGAAGAACAAGCGCGCTGGCCGCCCTCCACTGCGACTGGACAAGACCATGAGCAATGTCGGTACCGGGTCGGCCAAGAAACCCACCAAGACCCAAAAGGCCAAGGCAACGCGGGCGCGCCGCAAACCCGAAGGTCCTGTTCTTCGCAGCCTCTCAGACATCTACCAGTACTTCCGCGAGAACACAGCGCCGGTTTACTTCATCTCGCCAACGTCCTACAACTTGCTCGGCATCGATGAGTGGATCGGCTCGTTCCGCTACATCACCTACTTCGACAGTTTCCACGGCTCACACTCAAGGTCGTTCTCGCCGTCGCACGCTGGTCCGCGGGACTTCGAGTCGTTCGAATCGGTGAACTCCTACCTCCTTGGAAACAAAGAGGTCATCGACTTCATCAAGAAGAGCGGCCCGGGCAAGGTGCTGTTCGTGATGTTCGACGAGGAGACCGAGGACTTCGCCCATCAGCTGGGCTTGGACATCGCGCTACCTCCACGCGAGCTGCGCGAGAAGATCGACTCCAAGATCGTCACTACTCAATTGGGTAACGAGGCGGGTGTCGCGAGCGTCCCGAACGTTATGGGAAGGGCGGATACCTACAAGAAGCTGCGCAAGCTGGCCAAGAGTGCCGCCCTGGGCGACGACCTCGTCGTCCAGACGCCTTACGGAGACTCCGGCCGCACCACCTTCTTCATCTCGAACGAGGACGACTTCCTTGAGAACGAAGAGGTGCTGACCGGTACCGAGCTGAAGGTAATGAAGCGGATCAACCACTTCCCCGGGACGGTTGAGGCGTGTGCAACGCGTCACGGCACGCTCGTTGGTCCGATCCAGACCGACATCACCGGCTTCCCCGAGCTCACGCCCTACCGCGGCGGCTGGTGCGGCAACGACGTCTTCCCCGGTGTGTTCTCCGATGATGTCCGCAAGCAAATCGGTCGGATGGCTCGCAAACTTGGCGACCGGCTCTACGAGGTCGGCTACAAGGGCGTCTTCTGCCTCGACTTCCTTGTCGACGACGATGACGGCAACGTGTACTTGGGAGAGATCAACCCCCGCATCTCGGGTGCGTCGCCATTGACCAATCTCATCACGTCGAGGTACGGCGGCATCCCGCTCTTCCTGTTCCACATGCTCGAGTTCTCCGACGTCGACTGGGAGATCGACATCGATGCTGTGCAGCAGAGGTGGCGCGACTTCGACCGGTGGACGCAGCTCGTGCTCAAGCAGGTGACCGACGACGTCGAGCTCATTACTGCTGCCCCACGCAGCGGGCTCTGGCGCATGGGTGACGACGGCAAGGTCGCGTACGTCCGCGAGGAAACTGACTGGCACAACGTCAGCGACGACGCTGAAGCGTTCTACATGCAGGTGTACGGCGAGGGCGAGTATCGCTATCCAGGGGCGGATCTCGGCATCCTGGTCACCCGCGACCGCATGCAGACTGACAGTCGCGAGTTGTTGGCGCGCGGGTCAAAGTGGGCCAAGGCGATCGGTGAACAGTTCCACGGCATCCCACCGGAGGGCCGCGTCATCACCCCGGAGGAGCTCCTCTACGCCAAGTGGTTCTAACCCTCCAAGCCCGCCGAGTGCACAGCTGGTTGTCAGTTCTGGGCGCCGAGTGTGCGGACTCGTGTCGCGTGACTGCTGAGGACCACTCGTCGTCATCCCTTGGACGCAACTACTGGCGTCTTTGGTCATCGGCGGGTCTGTCGAACTAGGCGGACGGCGTCCTCAAGTGACGGCGGTGCGTGATGCTCGCTGCGAACTTAGGGCGAGCGACCCTGCTGGCGTTGGTCGCCGCCGTCGCTGCGCTGGATGTCGCAGACATCTGGCTGCTGTGTGACGTACCGGCTGGTGGCCTTGGGAAGCCGCCTGGAGCGCTGCTGGGAGCGCTGGTGGCCGACGCCTTCGGCCTACCCACCCTCTTCGTGGTCGCCGCGATTGTGTCAATGACACCGCTGTTGTTGATGCCCATTCTCAGCAACGAAGCGATGGATGAAGCTGAGCGGGAGACCGAGTAGGGACGGCGCTGGCTACGTCCTGGGTCGGAGATCCGCCGATGCCAAACGCGCGAGGGCATCCTGGAGGACCTGCTCCTGCTTGCTGAACGTCCAGCGAACGAGGGCGCGTTCGGCTGGGCCCGGATCTTCGTAGAAGACCGAACAGGGCACGGCGACAACTCCAGCGCGCTTGGGCAGAGCGCGACAGAACGTAAGGGCGTCCTCCCAACCGATGGATCGAACGTCAGTGGTGACGAAGTAGGTGCCGCGCGGGCGGTAGGTCGTGAGTCCCAGTTGAGTCAGACCTTCGTTCAATAGGTCGCGACGGTCGGCCATCGACTCGCGCAGCCCCTCGACCCATGGCATCTCGTTCTCAAGCGCGTGGGCCACTGCGAACTGGAAAGGACCTCCGCTGACGAACGTAAGAAACTGCTTGGTGGTGCGCACAGCCGCGACGAGATCGGACGGACCTGTGACCCATCCGATCTTCCACCCGGTGAACGAGAAAGTCTTGCCAGCGCTGGAGATTGAGACCGTGCGTCCTGCCATTCCCGGGAGTTTGGACATCGGGATGTGGGGTTCGTCGAAGGCCAAGTGCTCATACACCTCGTCGGTGACGACCAGCAGGTCGTGCTCGATCGCCACGCGGGCGACGGCGTCCAGCTCGTCGCGGCTGAGAACCGCCCCCGTGGGATTGTGCGGCGAGTTCAGCAGGATCACCTTCGTCCGGTCGGTGACCGCTGCCCTGAGCCGGACTTCGTCGAGGCGGAACTCTGGCGGGTCCAGCCGAACGGGAATGCAGCGGCCGCGTGCCATGGTGATTGTCGCGCGGTACGAGTCGTAGAACGGCTCGAGCGCGATCACCTCATCGCCTTCATCCACGAACGCCAACATGGCAGCGGCGATCGCCTCGGTGGCTCCCGCAGTCACGAGCACCTCGGTGTCGGGGTCGAGGGTCTGCCCGTACCAACGCTCTTGATGTGCGGCGATCGCTTGCCGCAGAACCGGAACCCCTGGGCCGGGTGGGTACTGGTTGCCCCGGCCGGCTCGAATGGCGAAGATCGCTGCCTCGGCGACAGACGTGGGACCGTCGACGTCAGGGAACCCCTGCCCGAGATTGATGGCGCCTGTCGACACGGCAAGGGCGGACATCTCGGCGAAGATCGTGGTTCCGAGCCCAGCAAGGTGGGGGACGAGCCGGTCGCTGCTCACGGCCCCACCGTACGGTGGTCCGGTGGCCGAAGACGGGATCGGAGCCGATGCGCGAGTCAGTGCATCGGCCCAGCTGACGGCGGCGGTGGACGCAGTGCGCTCCTATGCGCCGAGCGCACAGCGCCTGGAGACCGACGGAGTGAGTCGCGTCGATGTCGACCGGCTGGCCGCGAGCGGCGTCCTCTCGGCAGGACTCATCGAGGGCTGGACGCCGGCGCAGGCGCGCGAGGTACACGAGCAGCTTGCCGGAGCTTCCGGCGCACTGTGGTTCGTCCTGACCCAGCACCGGTCGCCGGCCGAGGCGGCTCGGACCACCGAGAACGCGACACTAGGTGATCGCTGGGCGGCTGGTCTCGGTAGCGGCGCCCTGCTCGGTGCCGTGGCCTTCGCGCATCTGCGGAGGCCAGGTGCGCCGACGGTTACCGCCACTCGCCATGGCGACGGTTGGTTGGTGAGCGGCCGCCTGGACTGGATCACCTCGTGGGGTCTGGCCGACGTGCTGCTACTCATGGCCGAAACCCCGGACGGCGGCGTCGTGCAGGCGCTGGTGCCGGCGTCCGTACGCGAAGGACTGACGATCACCGGTGAGCTGCCGCTGGCGGCCATGCAGGGAACGTCGACGGTCGGCGCTGTCCTGGATCACATGCTGATCAGCGATGCCGAGGTGGCGCGCCTGATGCCTAAGGACGACTGGCTAGCAGAGGACGCGCTTCGCACGGCGAATGCTCCGCCGGCTGTGTTCGGGCTCACCCGGGCGGCGCTCAACGCTCTGCTCGGCGCAGCGGGACAGCGCCAATGGTCATCGGCAGAGAGGCTGGCCGCGCGGTGGCAGGGCGAGTTCAAGGACATCCGTGCCCGTGCCTACGCCTTGGTTGAAGACATTTCGCCGAGTGAGGCTGTCGAAGAAAGGGTTGCGCTCCGGGCGCAGATCACGAAGCTGGCTCAAGACGTGACAACGGCGCTGATCACCGTGCAGGCCGGGCGAGCCATGTTGCTGTCCTCGCCAGAGCAACGTTGGGCCCGAGAGGCGCTCTTCGCGTTGGTGCAGGCGCAGACGCAAGTGACACGAGAGGCGCTGATCGAGGCGTACTCGGACCGATGAATGCGGAGCTTGTTCCGTTGGAGCGGGTGAATGCGTCGTTCTTGGGGTTAGAGGAGGGTGCTGAGGCGGTCGAGTGGAAGTTCTGGAGAGCGGAAACTGTTGCGGCCCACCATCGTCTCGGCGGCAACGAGGGCGTTGACGACTGACTCCTCGACTGCGTGAACCGCGGCTGCGTACACCGCATCGAGGTGCGCCCACGGGACGAAGGCTGCTAAGTCCAGCGACCCCTCCGGCGGACGCGCCTCCCACCCGGTGTGGAAGGCCCCGGGGTTACCGGTGGAGAACGCCAGGAAGATGTCACCACTGAAGTGCGATCCCGTGGTGCCCGTGCGGGCAAGGCCGAGCGGAACACGGCGCGCCAGCGCCTGGCATTGCTGCGGCAGCAGCGGCGCATCGGTAGCGACGACGACGATGACCGAGCCGCCCCCCGGCGGTCGTGTCTGCGCGGGAATGAAGGGGTTGTCGTCAGGGATCGCCTTGCCCACCTGAACGCCCCGGATCGTTAGCTCATGGCGGTCGCCGAAGTTGGCTTGGGTGATCACTCCGACGGTGTATGCATCGTCTCCGTACGGCACGATGCGCGACGCCGTACCCGTCCCGCCTTTGAAGGCGTAGCAGTTCATGCCGGTGCCACCTCCGACGTTCCCCTCGGCTATGGGACCGCCGGAGGCCGTCTGTAGAGCCGCGACTGCGTGCGCGCTGGTGACGTGGTTTCCGTTGATGTCGTTGAGGTCGCCGTCGAAGGTCTCCCCAACGCAGGGCAGCAACCACTCGCGCGCGACGCGGGGGTGTTCATCGACGACCCAGTCGATGATTCCGCGGTGCACCGGACCGACGGCGTGTGAGTTCGTGATGCCGATGGGCAGGTGGAGCAGCCCGGTCTCGGCGATCCAGTGTGAGCCGGTCAACTCGCCATTGCCGTTCATCGAGTACATGCCCGCATGACAGGGATCTGCGAAACCACTCTTGCCTCGCGGCAGGATCGCGGTGACTCCGGTTCGTACGGCGTGCTCACCTTCGCCTTCGATGAGCGTGGTGAAGCCGACCTCGACCTCGGGAACATCGGTGATGGCGTTGCGTGGTCCGGGGGCTCCGTCGAACTCGATGCCGAGGTCGCGGGCGCGCGGTGTCGTCGTCATGGTCAGATCGTGCCAGGGTGGCCAGATGAGTACTGCATTGGTCACCGGCCCGACCTCGGGAATTGGCGAGGGATTCGCGCGCAGGCTGGCATCTGACGGCTACGACCTCGTGCTCGTCGCCCGCGACGAGGAGCGCCTCGAACGATTGGCCGATGAGCTTCGTGCTGGAGGAGTCAATGTGGAGGTCATGGTGGCTGACCTCGGAGACCGTGCCCAGCTTGCTGAGGTCGAAGACAGACTGCGCGAACCCGAGCGTCCGGTCGAAGTACTGGTCAACAATGCCGGGTTCAGCATCAACCAGCGCTTCGTCGGTGGGGACGTCGAGGCTGAACAGTCGCTGATCGACGTCATGATCACCCCCGTCATGCGGTTGTGCAGTGCGGCGGCTCCGGGCATGGCCGAACGCGGCAGCGGTGCGATCATCAACGTCTCGAGTGTGGCCAGCTTCCTGCCGTTCAGCACCTACAGCGCCACGAAAGCCTGGGTGACTTTCTTCAGTCAGAGCCTGGCGACCGCGCTCACCGGTACTGGGGTGCGGGTGCTCGCCTTGTGCCCCGGGTTTGTGCGCACCGAGTTCCACGAACGCGCGAACATCGAGGTCGTTCGGTCGAACGACACTTGGTGGCTGGACGTGGACGCAGTCGTACAGGAGGCAATGGACGATCTCCGGCGCGGCAAGGTGATCTCGATTCCGGGGCGTGCCTACCGGGCACTGGTTGCCGGTTCCCACCTCTTACCGCGTGATGTGTTGCGCCGGGCCGAGCGACTACGCCGGTCGCGGATGGCCGGACGGCGATAGGGCAGTCGTTCGGCTTGGAGTCAGCTGGGGAGAAGGGCAACCAGCGCGGTGGCGTAGTCCTCGGGGTCGGTGAGGGGCCAGAAGTGGTGGGCCTCCTGCTTGAATACGGGCCAGCCGCGCAGCTGGGCGGTGTGGGCGGCTCCGGCGTAGTCCTCCGAAAGCTGCAGGTAGGTGCACGGAGCATCAGGCCAGTCCTCAGGAACGGGAAGTGGCTCGGTGAAGAAGTCGAGCGCGCGAGGGCGTAGCCCGGCCAGCAGCATGGCCCGATCACTGGGTTCAGACACGGTGGCGGCCAGCTCACCGTCGGTCCACTCCGGGAATCGATGCCCGGCCGCCAGTCGCTGACTCAGCTCGGCGGCGACGACCGGATCCTCGGCCCCGACGAGGTCGAGCCGAGTAGCGCTCTTCAAAGTGCGCGGAAGCATCGCGTCGACGAAAACGTACCCGGCAACTGGAGAGCCGACCGCGTGCCTGGCGAAGGCAATCTGCGGCAGCAACGGACCGGCGCCTCCGTGACCGACAAGCACAAGATGCTGGCCCGGTGCATCGAGCTGCAGCTGCTGGGCGACCCGAGCGACGAAGTGAGAGGCGTACGGGGGCTCGTCGTCGTCGAGCACTTCGGGGACGCTGACCTCGATGTCGTGAGCGCGTAGAACGTCCGACGCGACGCCCCAGGCAGCCGCTGACGTGAGGGGCGAATGAATCAGTGCGATGGACGGGTCCATGGGGACAGTCTGCCTATGCAGATCAGCCGACGTCGCGCCGGGAGAACGACCATGCTGCGGGTAAGGACAGCAGCGCGGCGTACACCATGAGCGTGATGAACGAGCGGAAGTTGGTCAGTTGGACCATCTCTGACTGGAAGGAGAGTTCTCCTGCGTCGCGCTTCCCTGGCACGGGCAGTCCGCCGGGGAAGAGGAAGGCGACAGCGTTGTCGCTGAACATGAATGGCTCGGTGCCGTACCTCATCAGCGCGAATCGCACGACGTTCTCAATCACCACGAAGTAGACAAAGGCAACGCCCAGGGACGCACCGGTGTTGCGCACCAGCATGGCAATCGCGTAGCCAATGGTCGCAGCAATGACGACGAGTATGAGGGCGCGTACGCACATCAACGACAACTGGGTGATGAACGCGTCCTTGAGTTGTGGCACGGGGGCGAAGGCCGGGTCCCATGTGCCACGGGCCGACGCCGTAATCGCGCCGATACTGAGGGCGACTGCCAAGGCAACTGCCGCCAAAACGGTCAGCGAGATCACCAGCCCCAGCCACTTCAGCAGGAGGAGTCGGAGTCGACGTGGCTCGAACAGCAGCTGGAGCGTCATCGATCGTGACGACCACTCTGCGCCCCCCGAGCTCGCTCCCATCAGGAAGGCGACTCCAGCAGCGGCAATCCCAACTCCGATGATGGCGACCGGAAGGCCCTCGTAGCCTCGGTATCTGTCGTCCATCCGGGCGAAGGTTCCCAGTGACTGTTTGGCAGGTTCGGTTCCGCACGCGTCGGCTGGAACGTCCTGGGAGACCTGTGGCAACTCAGTT
>JBBQAL010000090.1:0-12220 GCA_038316135.1 Candidatus Nanopelagicales bacterium
ACGCTGACACACGAAGGAGGATCGATTCATGAAGTGCAGTCGCCGAATAGGCGCCCCGCAACGCAGGCAGCCCTCGTCCTGCCGCCCGTAGACCGCCAACGATCGCTCGAAGTAGCCACTCTCACCGTTGACATTGACATAGAGGGCGTCAAACGAGGTGCCCCCCTGATCCAGCGCCTGGGCCATGACATCTGTTGCCGCGTCGAGCACTGACCTGATGGTCGTCGTCGGCAACCGATGAGCCGAGCGCGCGGGATGAACGCGGGCCATCCAGAGCGCCTCGTCGGCGTAGATGTTGCCGATCCCCGACACCAACGACTGGTCGAGCAGTACCCGCTTGATCTCGGAGTGCCGCCGCCGAATGGACGCTGCCACTTGAGCCGGCTCGAAACTAGGCTCGAAGGGGTCTGCCCCGATGTGGACCAGCGAAGCTGGCACCGCCCTGCGTCCGGCCACGTCCGGCTGCAGGTGGTCCAAGGCAAGGCCACCGAAGGTGCGTTGGTCCAGGAACGACAGCCAACGGCCGTCATCGAGGTGAGCATCGAACCGTAGATGCGGATGGTCGCTGAGAACTGACTCGCTGACGCGGAACTGACCACTCATGCCGAGGTGCGCGACGAGAACATCGCGCTGGTCAGCCGGCGTCTCGTCCGCAGAGCCGAGCAGGACCCAGAGGTACTTTCCGCGGCGTTCAACGCTCATGCAAGTGCGGCCAGCCAACCGAGCACATAAATCAGCGCCGCCGGCCTGATGGCGCCTGGCCACCCGCGGGTGATGAGCGCGCGCAACCACAATCGTGCGTCCGACCAGGTGGCCAGCCAAGCCTTGGCGAACAGTCTCGACTTCGGGGAGCTCAGGCACCCGAGTCGGCACCCCCGCTGCTCGATTCAGGGCTGCTCGATTCAGGGCTGCTCGATTCAGGGCTGCTCGATTCAGGGCTGCTCGATTCAGGGCGGGCAGCTGCCTCCCCAGACCTGGCAGCCAGCGACTCCCAGGTGGCGGCGGCGGCCTCCTGTTCAGCCTCCTTCTTGGAGTGACCTCCCCCGCTGCCGTGCGGGCCGTCGCGGAGTACGACCGTCGCAATGAAGGCCTTGGCGTGGTCGGGGCCCGACTCGGTGATTCGGTACTCGGGGACGCCCAGCTCCAGGGTGGCGGTGAGCTCCTGCAGGCTGGTCTTCCAGTCAAGCCCGGCTCCCAGGAGCGGAGCCCGGTCCAACAGAGGGTCGAAAAGACGGTGGACAACGTGGGTGGCCACGTCGACGCCACGGTCGACGTAGACAGCCCCGATCAGCGCCTCGAGGCCATCGGCCAAGATCGAGGCCTTGTCACGGCCCCCCGTGGTCTCCTCCCCCTTGCCCAGGTGCAGATGACTGCCGAGGCCAATGGTGCGAGCCACTTCGGCCAAGGCGCGCATGTTGACGACGGCCGAGCGCAGCTTCGCCAACTGACCCTCAGGAAGATCAGGATGGCTGAGGTAGAGGGCCTCGGTGACGACCAGGCCCAGCACCGAGTCGCCGAGGAACTCCAGCCGCTCGTTGGTGGGCAGCCCGCCGTTCTCGTAGGCGTAAGACCGGTGGGTCAACGCCTGTTCGAGCATCTGCGGCGCGAGTTCGACGTCCAGTGCGGTCAGCAAAGGGTGCCGACCAGCTAGTTGGCTCGATTCTGGGGCGGTCACGGGTGTTGACCGGTCAGACAGCAGTGACCTGTCGTTTGTTGTACGTGCCGCAGGTGGGGCAGGCGACGTGCGGCAGCTTGGGCTCGCGACAGCGATCACACGCGACGATCGTGGGGCGACTGGCCTTCCAGTTAGCCCGGCGCGAACGGGTGTTGGAGCGCGACGTCTTCCGCTTCGGGACGGCCACAGCGATGCCCTTCTATTCCTTAGGACGCGCTTGGCGCGTCTGATGCGTTCGAGTCCTGCCGATGCAGGCCCCCCAGTGCGGCCCATCGCGGGTCGACCTGGTCGTGCTGATGCTCCGGGTCGTCGTTCAGCCTTGCACCGCACATGGCGCAGAGGCCAAGACAGTCGTCCTGGCACACCGGTTGCAGGGGCAGGGCGAGCACCACGGCGTCCCGCAGAACTGGCCGGAAGTCGACGAGCTCGTCCTCCACCTGCGTGATCTCTTCCGCATCCGCAGCAGCGGTGTCGGGGTAGGCAAAGAGCTCCTGAATGTCGAGGTCAAGATCGAATACCAAGGGATCGAGACAACGCACACACTCACCGCTTGCTTGCGCCCGACAACTTCCGGACACCAGCACCCCCTCGATGACCGACTCGAGCCGCAGCTGCAACTCGATCGGCGCACCTTCAGGGACACCCACCACGTCCGTGCCGAGTCCGGGCGGCGCATCGACCGTGCGGTTCACCTCAGCCATCGCCCCTGGGCGCCTCGCCACCGCTTGGGTGTCGAGAACCAACAGGTCACGCGGGTTGAGGCGAGACACGAGCGGTGTTCTCCTGGCGCACACCGCTCAACTCGCATTGGCGAGATGGGAGGCGTGCCCTTGGGCAGTCCGGACAACGGCCTCGGGGACGAGACCGCTGCTAAGGGTAGCCGAGCACGGTCATCGGCCCCAAACCGGCATAGGCCCGCCACCCAGCCCGCCTACCCGGCCGGGTGGCGCGGCTCAGCGCTAGCTCGAGTCCCGGTCTCTTGAGTCACTGGGGTCTCTGGGGTCGTCGACGGCCTGGCCTTCATCGAAGTCAGGCAGGTCGATCCCGGACAGCTCTTCGACGGCGCGGCGTCCGGCAATCTTGTCGCGGCCCCGCGCCACGGCTTCCAGCGTCTTGGTCAGAACCAGTTCGAAGTTGGCAAGCTTGGCGTCGATGTAGTCGTCGATCTCACGCTGCATCCGCTCGGCCTCGGCCTCGGCCCCAGCAATGATGCGACCGGCTTCGCGCTCAGCCTGAGCCTGCACCTCGGTCTCGGACACGAGGCGCATCTTCTCCTCGTGGGCGCCCGCAATGATCTCCTCCCCCTGGTGCCGCGCCTGCGTGCGCACGCCCTCGGCGTCAGACAGTAAGGCGTCGGCCCTCGTCAGGTCGGAGGGCAATTGCCGGCGCACTTGGTCGAGGAGCGCGAGGATGTCGGCCCGGTTGACCATGCATGACGCCGACATGGGGACAGCGCGGGCGCTCTCGATGACCTCACCGAGTTCGTCGAGCTTGTCGTGGATCTCCACGAGACCTCCTGGGATCGATCCGGACCGGGTGGGGGGCTGACGCGAACTCTGGGCTAGGCGGGCGAGGAACGTGTGGCCCTCATGGAAGCGGTTCCGACAATGGCTCGGGCGGTGTCAGCGCAGCGACGAGCGGCGCCAAAACCGGGGAGGGCACCAGGCCTTCGACGTCACCGCCAAAAGCGACAACTTCTTTGATCAGGCTCGAGGAGAGGAACGAGTAAAGCGGGTTGGTGGCGACGAAGAGCGTGTCTACATCCGTCAGGCGGTGGTTCATCTGCGCCATCTGCAGTTCGTAGTCGAAGTCGCCGACGGCACGGAGTCCCTTGACGATCGCACGCGCGCCTCGCGCCTGGCAGTAGTCGACGAGCAGGCCCGAGAACGTCTCGATGGTGATGTTGTCGAGGTGGTCCAACGACTGGGACAGGAGGTCGATGCGGGTGCCTACAGCGAACAACCCGCTCTTGTTGGGGTTGACCATAACTCCGACGAACACCTGGTCGGCCAACTTGGACGCACGCTCAATGATGTCCACGTGTCCGTTCGTGACCGGATCGAAGGACCCAGGGCATACGACGCTCAGCACGTCGCGACGCTATCACTGGGCACTCAGTCGCCGGCGAGGCCGCCGATCCACAGATGCGCCTCGCCGTAAACGCGGTCGCGGATCGCCACAAAGCCAGGCGGCCAGGTCCACGCCGGGTCGCGGCGACCGCGCTCGACGACCACCAATGCTCCGTCGGCAAGCAGCCGGCGCTGGCTCAGTGTCTCGAGCACTGCCTCCACCTCGACAGCACCAACTGCGTAAGGCGGATCGCAGAACACCACGTCATAGCCGGAGCCGGGCTGGCTGCTGGCGATCCACCGTTCGACGGTAGTCGCGTGCACCTGCGCGGTGCCGCTGACCACGGCTCGGTTGGCCTCGATCACCTGTGCCGCTTGGCGGTCGGACTCGACGAGGTCGACACGGGCGGCACCACGGGAGAGCGCCTCCAGACCGAGCGCACCCGACCCGGCGTAGAGGTCGAGGACCACCGCGTCGGCAAAGGCTCCCCGCAGCGATTCCAGAGTGGAGAACACCGCCTCACGCGCCCGATCGGAGGTGGGGCGGGTACCGGTGCCTGGAACGGTCAGTCGGCGACCCTTGGCGCTCCCTCCGACGATCCTCGTCACCTGGTCTCCGGGTGCGTCGTCGACAGTTGCACGACCTCGCGGTACGTCACGACTTCTCCAGGTACTCGGCCTGCTCGTCTGACTCCAGGGTCATGACGGCTGCCTCCAGGTCTGGGTAGGAGGTCAGCGATGCGTCCTCGGCGACCAGCGCGACGGCATCACCCCTGGCCGCGACGATGATTGCCTCGTCGGAGACCGCTCGCAGCACCTTCAGGCTTGACCGCACCCCCGACTGCGCGGCCCCAAGGACGTCGCCCTCGCGGCGTTGCTCGAGGTCGATCCGTGCCAGCACGAATCCATCAGTAGTCCCGGCCACCGCATCGAGCCGCTCGCGCGCCGGGCTCTGGTCGGGCAGTTCGGTGACCAGTAGGCAGAGGCCAGCGACATCACCTCGTCCCACCCGACCCCGAATCTGGTGCAGTTGCGAGACGCCGAACCGATCGGCGTCCATGACCACCATGACGCTTGCGTTCGGGACGTCGACACCGACTTCGATGACCGTCGTGGCGACCAAGACATCGATCTCTCCTGCGGCGAAGCTCGACATCACCGACTCTTTGACTTCGGACGGAAGCTGCCCGTGCAGAACTCCCACCCGGCAGTCGGCCAACGGGCCGTCGGCAAGGAGTCGGGCGAGCGCGAGCACCGAATGCTGCTCCGGCGCACCGGGCTCGTCCGACTCAGCACCGTCCGACTCAGCACCGCCCGACCCATCAAGGTCGTCGCCGATCCGCGGGCACACGACGTAGGCCTGGCGACCCTTGTCAACCTCCTCGGTGATCCGCTGCCAGGCCCGGTCGAGGTACTTCGGCCGATCCGCGGCTGGCACGACGTGGGTACTGATCTGCTGGCGGCCTTCAGGAAGCTCGGTCAACGTCGAAACGTCGAGGTCGCCGAAGATCGTCATCGCAACGGTGCGCGGTATCGGGGTCGCCGTCATGACGAGCACGTGTGGCGGAGTCTGGGCCTTGGCGCGCAGAGCCTCGCGCTGCTCGACCCCGAAGCGGTGCTGCTCATCGATGACGACCAGCCCGAGATCGAAGAAGTCGACGTGCTCCTGCAGCAGTGCATGGGTGCCGACCACGATCCCTGCGTCACCTGACGCAATGTCGAGCAGGGTGGCCCGGCGCAGGGCAGCCGGTTGGCTCCCGGTCAGAAGCCGAACTCGGGTTGCCTGTGGCGGCGAGCCGAGCAGGCCACCGTCGGCCAGTGGACCGAGCATCGCCGTCATCGTACGGAAATGCTGCTGTGCCAACACCTCCGTGGGGGCAAGCAACGCCGCCTGGCCACCGGCGTCGACAACGGTGACCATCGCCCTCAGCGCGACTACCGTCTTTCCAGAGCCAACCTCTCCTTGCAGCAACCGGTGCATCGGATGCGTTCGAGCAAGGTCAGTGGCGATCTCATGGGTGACGTCGCGTTGACCGGTGGTGAGGACGAAGGGAAGACGCGCGTCGAAGGCGGTGAGCAGTCCGTCGTCGTCAGGCACGCGGGGAGTGGCGGCAGTCTCGGCGAGGGCCGCCCGCCGTCTGGCGAGCACCGTCTGCAGGACGAGCGCCTCGTCATACGCCAGCCGTCGACGCGCGGCGTCCACTTCGTCCATCGAACGCGGGCGGTGCAGAGTTCGATAGGCCTCGGTGCGAGTCATCAGCCCCTCGCGAGCTGCAACCGACGGTGGGATCATCCCAGGCAGGTCGGGCATGGTGTCGAGCAGAACTGAAATTGCCTTTTGGATGCGCCACGTGGGCAGGGCTGCGGTCGCCGGGTAGATCGGGATGAGGTAGCCGGTGAACTCGGCGAGCAGGTGCAAGTCGCGCTCGATGTCGACATCGGTGCTCAAGTCAGCTGCGGCTGGAGGGGCTGGGGCATCAGGGGCTGGGGCATCAGGGGCTGGGGCGGGAGCAGCCGCTTCACCGAAGATGACGTAGTCCGGATGGGTCAGCTGGCGGCGACTCGCGCGCACGTCGACCGTTCCCGCAAAGAGTCCGCGCATCCCCACCTGAAGCTGGCGCTCCCTCCAGGGTTGGTTGAAAAAGGTCAGCGACAACCGCTGCCGGCCATCGGTGACGACGACTTCGCAGATGGTTCCCTTCCGCTGGCGCATTCGGCGAGACGTCACCGAAGCCACCTGTGCCAGAACCGTCGCCTGCTCTCCCACCTGTAGGCGTCCGATGTCGGAGAGCTGCCCGTGTTCGCCATAACGACGCGGTAGATGGTCGAGCAGGTCACCGACTGTGTGCAGGGCCATGGCGGCCAACGCCTTCGCTGTGGCCCCACCGACAACGCCACGCAGGGGCTGGCGCAGCCAAGCAGCGGAGTCGGTCATGACGGCGTCACTCTGTCTTCATCTCACTCGACACCCATCAGGAGCGGGTAGTGCGACTGGCCTCCGTCGTAGACCACCACCTCGACGTCGAGCCGCGTCTGGTGAAGGTGCCGTCGCACCGCCTCGGCCACCGGTCGGCCCGGGAACGGATCTTCACCGCACACAAGAGTGACCAGCTCACCTCCGGCAGCCAGCATCCGCTCGGCGACAGCGCAAGAAACAACCTCGGCAGAGTCGCCGAGTACGACAATGTCACCTTCTACCAACCCGAGGATCTGGCCCGGACGGCAGATCCCGGCCGACGTCATCGCTTCACGCTCGGCCCTGGCCAGCCCACCGAACCGGGTAGCAGCCGCCGCCGCGGACATCGCAACGACGTCCTCAGTAAACGTCCGCGCCACGTCACGCACTGCCATGGCGGCCAGCCCCTGAACGTCGGCGTGCGTCGGAAGCACGGCAACCTCCGCGCCTCTCCCACGCAGCTCGACAGCTGCCGCCTCTGCCGCCGCTCGATGGTCATCGTCATTGGGTAGCAGAAGGACTTCCTCAGCCTGTCCGGCCGCCGCCACCAGGGCACCAGGAGTTGGACGTTGCCGTGACCCGCCGAGTACGACGTGGGCGCCGACAGCTTCGAAAAGCGTGGCAAGGGCTGGGCCTGATGCAACGGCAACGACGAGCCGACTACCGCCGAGGCCTAGCGCTTCGTCGCGAAAGTCAGCCGGCGCGGTCGTCGGTTCCTGGCGCAACGGGTGAGATCGCAATGGCGTAATGCGGATTCGGTAGACACGACCGGCGGCAACGCCGATCTCGACAGCTGGTCCGGCGTCGTCGGTGTGCACGTGGACGTTCCACAAATCGTCTCCGCCCACCACCACGACCGATGCCCCGATCTGGTCGAGCCGCTGGCGGACCTGCGAGGCAGCGGAGCTGTCGGCCTCGAGCAGGTACATGACCTCGAAGGCACCGTCTCCATCACCGAGCAACTGGGCAGCGTGGACGACGGCCGAGAGGTGTCCGGTGTCGGGGGCCGGTGTGTTGCCGAGCCCAAAGCTGCTGAGCACAGCGGCCGGCGTAGACGCGTCCGGGTCGACGGCGGCCCTCAGAGCCTCCAGGATCAGGACCAGCCCTTGTCCGCCTGCGTCCACCACCCCTGATGCCGCCAGCACGGGAAGTTGCTCAGGGGTGAGCGCCAGGGCGTCGGCTGCACCGTCGGCGGCAGCTCCAGCGACAGCAGACAGTCCGGCGCTCAGCTGCTCGACGGCACTTGCGCCAGCGGCGGCTGCAGCAGCAGCGACCGTCAGGATGGTCCCCTCGACCGGGCGAGCAACACCCGCATAGGCGAGCTCGGCGGCCCTCCCGAATGCCGTGGCCAGCACCGGCCCAGCCTCGGCAGCCGATAGCGCACCGCCGCTGGGGCCGGCCGAATCCGCAAAGGTCTCCGCGATCCCGCGCAGAAGCTGGGCGACGATCACACCCGAGTTGCCGCGAGCGCCGAGTAGAGCGCCGCGCGACCAAGCTGCCGTCGCCTCAGCAAGGGGGACGACACCATCTGTTTGCCCGGTAACCGCGTCAACCAGCGCGGCAGATGCTGCCTGCCAGGTCAACAGGAGGTTCGTGCCGGTGTCACCGTCGGGCACCGGGAAGACGTTGAGCGCATCGATGTCATGACGCGCGGCCAGCAGGAGGACCTCGCCCCGGCTGGCCCAGTCCACCAGCTGCTCGGAGCCGAACTTTCCGGTCACACCCACCTCCTCACGATTATTGTGATTCGGACCCTGTTGATTCGGACCTGTTGATTCGGACGCCTTGATCTGGGCCCCTGATGTGGGCTTCGCCCGACTCGTGAGCCTAACGGGGCATACCGACGTCCGGTTTGGGTCCGTCCGAGCCGATCGGGTAGTCTGTCTCCACTGTCGCAGGCAGGTCCCGGGCCTCCCGGAAACCCCTGCTCAGCACCCCGAGATACCTGAAGCTACCTGCGCATGCGCCCCCGGCGTAGCGCCCCCGCGGCCGAGACGCCGCCTGAGTCCTGGAGGAGCCACCGTGGCTGCCAAGTGTGACGTCTGCGGCAAGGGCCCGGGCTTCGGCAACAGCATCTCCCACTCACACCGCCGCACGCCGCGTCGCTGGAACCCGAACGTCCAGACGGTTCGTACGACCATCGGCGGAACACCCACCAAGCTGACCGTGTGCACCTCATGTATCAAGGCAGGCAAGGTCACCCGCTAGTCCAGCGGCCTCAACCGGCAAAGTGGCGGTGGCCAGCAGGCCCGCTCCACTGCCGTCCATCGACGGTGACCAAGGGCTCCCCGACATCTGCGGTCGATGGTCTCGGGCGGTTCTTCACAGTCCCGATCCTCGAAAAGCCATCTGGTAGCACGGCGCCTGCGGCAAACGCTGCCACCAAGGCATGGTCGTGCCCTCCCCCGAGCACCCACGCCAAGGGATCACTTCCGTAGGCAGCTGCCACCGACGCGACCGGCTCACCGATCGCGATCAGTGCACTCTCGATGTCGATCTGCACGTCGCTGCTTGCGGCAACATGCCCGAGGTCGGCAACGAGGCCGTCGCTGACGTCGCACATTGCGTGTACGCCTGACGTCGCAGCAGCCAGCGCCACCACATACGGGACCTTCGGACGGCGGTAGGCCTCGACCAGCGACCGCGGTGACCTGAACCCCCTCGTAAGCACTGCCAGCCCAGCCTCTGCCCACCCCAGCCGACCAGCGACGGCCACCTGGTCCCCAGCGACTGCACCGCTGCGCAGCACCGGGGACCGTCCACCGAGCCCCCCGATACCGGTCACCGCAACCGAGATGGTCGCCCCCGATGAGAGGTCACCGCCCACGACCGACGCCCCGATGAGCGCAGCCTCATCTCGCAGTCCGTCTGCGATCCGAAGCACCCAAGCGGCGTCAGTCGAGTGCGGAGCGGTCAGGGCCACCACCAGCGCCACCGGATCAGCGCCCATCGCCACCAGGTCGGCCAGGCTCGCGGCCGCCGCCCGTCGGCCGATGTCGTCGGCCCCCGACCAGTCCGTGCGGAAGTGCACGCCCGCCACGAGCACATCCGTCGTCACAACGATGGGCGTTCGGTCGACGAGCACAACGGCGGCGTCGTCGCCGGGTGGGACCGAGACCTCCTCTCCCTGTGGCAGCCGGCGGGCGATGGCCCCGATCAAGGCGAACTCGCCCATGCCCGCCACCGAGTCGGCCGGGCTCTGGGCGGTTGAGGGGTCGCTCATCGGACACCTGACCGGGTACGGTCATGGCCTGCAGACGGGAGGCTTGTGATGGTCACGGCATACATCTTGATCCAGACCGAGGTGGGGCGCGCAGCCGAGGTAGCTGACCAGATCGCAAAGGTCGCCGGCGTCACGTTGTCGGAGAACCTCATCGGCGCCTACGACGTTATCGTTCGCGCCGAGGCAAACAGTGACGACGAGCTGGGGCGCTTCGTCGTCGCCCAGGTCCAAGCAGTTCCGGGCATCACTCGAACGCTGACCTGCCCGGTCATCAACCTCTGAGGCGTGCGAGTCACCTCACTCTTCCCCTCGGCACTGACCTGGGCACTTCTCGTGGCACTGGGCGCTTCCGGCTGCTCGAGCGTCGTCAACGTCATCCCTCCCGCTGATGTCGATCCCGCCACCGCACAGGTCTGCGCGGACTTCGTCGACGCTCTTCCCGACACGGTTTCGGGGCAGGCGAGCCAGGAGACAGACCCACCGTCCCCACTGACCGCTGCATGGGGTGACCCGGTGATCGTGGTGCGCTGCGGTGTCGAACGGCCGGCGGCTCTGGAACCCTCATCACAACTGACCAGTGTCAACGGCGTCGATTGGTTCGTCGAGGAACTAACCGGGGGCTACCTCTTCACGACGTACGGTCGGCAGGCGTACGTCGAGGTGACCGTGCCCAACGACTACTCGCCAGAGATCGGAGCCGTCACCGAACTGTCGGCTGCCGTCGCCGACACGGTACCCAAGAGCCCCAAGTAGGTGCCGGTCACCGTAGTCCGCGGCGCTTGGCCAGCGCCCCGTGAACCATCCGTGCCACCAGTGCGCGATAGTCAACGCCGGTGGCGGCCCACATCCGCGGGAACAACGAGATGCTGGTAAAGCCCGGGATGGTGTTGATCTCGTTGAACAGCACCTCGCCGTTCGCTGTGACGAAGAAGTCAACGCGCGCGTAGTCTTCACATCCGAGTGCATCGAAAGCGACGCAGGCCGCCGCCCGCACCCGGTCTGCCACACCATCAGACAGCAACGCTGGGACGATCAGCTCGGTTGAGTCATCGAGGTACTTAGCGCCGAAATCGTACAGGTCGTGATTTCCAGACACCCGAATCTCGGCGCAGACGCTAGCCTCTGGCCCGCGCCCGTCGATCCGGCCCAGCACAGCACACTCGACTTCCTGACCCACAATCTGCTGTTCGACAACCACCTTCGGATCGTGCTCTTGGGCGGCAAGGACAGCGGCCTCGAGCGCGTCCCACTCGGTCACCCGACTGATGCCGACGCTCGACCCTGCGCGCGCAGGCTTGACGAACAGCGGCAGGCCAAGCGTCCGGACTGCGTCGAGGGCTCGCTGTCGTCCGAAGGTCCAATCACGGTCGGTGATCACGACGTAGGGAGCCTGGGCTAGCCCAGCCGACGCGGCCAACACCTTGGTGACTGACTTGTCCATCGAGGCCGCGCTGGCCAGAACACCAGACCCCACATAGGGAACGCCCGCAAGCTCAAAGAGACCCTGAACGGTTCCGTCCTCTCCATAGGCACCGTGAAGGAGAGGGAACACGACATCAACGCCAAGGAACTCACTGTCTGCCCCCGAGGGATCGAGCAGGGCCAGTGGACGTGCGGGATCGGCCGACCAGATGACCGGACGCCCCTCGCCTGGGTGGACCGAAGGCAAACGGCCAGCCTTGGCAACGAGGGCTTCGGGATCCCCGGCCACAAGTTGCCACTGGCCCGCCTCAGTGATACCGACGGGGAGCACCTCGAACTCGGCGGGGTCCAGCACACGCAGGACGCTGCCCGCCGACAGGCAGGAGATCTGGTGTTCGGTGCTTCGCCCTCCGAAGACCACAGCAACGCGGATACGGCGCGAGGAGTTCACCAGCTCAGCCTATGTCTGGCGTGACAGCGCGGTGCCACTCCGGTTTGGCGACCCGACTCATGAGCGAAACGACCATGTCGCGGGGCGACCAGCCCTGCTCAATGACACCGGACACGTGCTCGGTGATGGGCATGTCAACGTGATGCTCCTGCGCCAGCTCGAGAACGGCCGCGCAAGACGTGACACCCTCGGCAGTCTGGGCGGTGATCGCAGTGACCTCATCCATCGTCATTCCGCGGCCGAGGTTCTCGCCGAATGTGCGGTTCCGCGAGAGAGGTGACGAACAAGTTGCGATCAGGTCTCCAACGCCGGCCAGACCCATGAAGGTCAGCGGATCTGCCTCCATGGCCACCCCGAGCCGGGTCATCTCGGCCAGCCCGCGTGTCATGATCGCTGCTTTGCTGTTGTCACCGAAGCCCATCCC
>JBBQAL010000042.1:0-23265 GCA_038316135.1 Candidatus Nanopelagicales bacterium
CCTCCTTCGTGTGTCAGCGTTGTCAGCGACCGCCGCGCCTTGGATCGCCCACCCCGCTCGACTAGCCCGTTCGGGTGACTCAGCAGGCTGCGACCGAACACGATCGTGATCGCTTCTTGACCCATTCGACACCGAGATGTCACCCTTAGGTGCGGTGTGGTGCGCAGGTCAGCCACAAGTACCTCTTACCAGCACCGGCCACCAGCACCGGCCACCAGCACCGGCCACCACAACAAGCCACAGAGGCGCTCGCTCGTGTTGAGAACGTCAGGTTCTCGTTCCACGCAGAGTCTCGGATGAGTACGAAGGAAAGGGGCCTCCCAGAAATGGCGAAGGCGATTCTCGGCCACATCGGCGGTCCTGACCCACGACTGTTGTCTGAGGTGGCGCGGCTGCGTCGCCGGGTGGTCGAACTGCAGTCCGAGCTCGACCGGCTGACGGCGGAGAACCAGGCCCTGCTGCCGGACTCGATCGGCGGCGCGCTCGCCGAGGAGATCATCACGTTGGACGCTCCGCTGCCCGAGCGCTCCGCCCCTGCACTGGCCTGACCGCCTGCGTCGGTTGGCCTTTCCCGCGCGCGTCCGCTGGTACCGGTTTTGTGGGATCCGCGCGTCCGGCGCCGAGGTGACAGACCCGCTGGGTAGGCTCAGGGCCGCACACTCTGATCGGATTTTGGCTGGCTCGTTTTTGACTGGCTCTTTTTTGACTGGCTCGTTTTTGACTGGCTCGTTTTTGGACCGGCACAGGCATTCCCCACCCTGCCGGGTCACCGTCGGTGCGGCGCAAGCTGCATCGGTCCGCCCCACCCAAGTTCTGGGAGGGCCCGCGCTCTCGCGTTTGGGGTTCCTCGGCACTCGGGCCGACACCGCAGGAGTAACAGCCGGTGTACCTCAAGACCCTTACGCTCCGCGGCTTCAAATCGTTCGCATCGGCGACGACTCTGCGCTTTGAACCTGGCATCACCTGTGTGGTGGGACCCAACGGGTCTGGCAAGTCCAATGTGGTCGACGCGCTCTCCTGGGTGATGGGTGAGCAGGGGGCGAAATCCCTTCGCGGCGGCAAGATGGAAGACGTCATCTTCGCCGGCACCTCGGGCCGCCCGCCGCTCGGACGCGCCGAGGTCGTGCTCACCATCGACAACACCGACGGCGCGTTGCCGATCGACTACGCCGAGGTGACGATTTCTCGGACAATGTTCCGCAACGGGGGCTCGGAGTACGCGATCAATGGCGAGCCATGCCGACTCCTGGATGTTCAAGAACTACTCTCCGACTCAGGCATCGGCCGCGAGATGCACGTCGTGGTCGGGCAGGGCCAGCTCGACTCCGTCTTGTCGGCCACACCTGAGGACCGCAGGGGCTTCATCGAGGAAGCAGCCGGCGTCCTCAAGCACCGCAAGCGCAAAGAGAAGGCCTTGCGCAAGCTCGACGCGATGGAAGCCAACCTCGTCCGGCTCACCGACCTCACCTCCGAGCTGCGGCGTCAGCTCAAACCGCTCGGTCGGCAGGCTGAGGTCGCCAAGCGGGCCAGCGTTATTCAGGCTGATGTACGCGATGCCAGGCTTCGCCTTCTCTCCGACGACCTCTCGGGATTCCGGGTGGCGCTTGAGCAAGAGGTCGCCGATGAGAACGCGCTCCTGAAGCTGCGTGCTGAGGCCGAGGCGGCGCTCGCGTTATCGCAACAGCGCGAGATTGAGCTCGAGGCAGCCGTGGCGGCGACGCTGCCCGCTCTGTCGAACGCGCAGGAAACCTGGTTCCGCCTCTCCGGGCTCCGCGACCGCTTCCGCGGGCTGGCCTCGCTGGCGACCGAACGAGTGCGATTTGCGGCTGACGTACCCACGCATCGCACCTCAGGGCGTGAGCCCGAGGACATGGAGCGGGAAGCGCGCGAGATCCGCGACCAGGAGACTGCGCTTGGGTCGACCGTGGCCCAGGACCGCGTCACGCTCAGCGCAGCTGAGCAGCACCGGCTGGAGGCTGAGCGTGCGCTAACCGCCGAAGAAGCCAAGATTGCCGAGCAACTCAGGGCGATCGCTGATCGCCGCGAGGGTATGGCGCGGCTGGTCGGCAAGGTGGGCGCGGCGCGCACGACCGTCGATGGCGCGGCGGCCGAACAAGAGCGACTGAACGCGTCGATGGCCGAGGCCGATCAGCGCGCGCGCACCGCCCAGCAGGACTTCACCAGTCTGGAGTCACAGATTGCTGGGCTCGATGAGGGCGAGGTCGACCTCGACAGTGAGTTCGAGGGTGCGTCGCAGGCGCTCGCCCAAGCGCAGGAGCGGGTTGCCGCCCTTCGCGAGGAAGAGCGTGCGGCTGAGCAGGATCGGGTCGGCCTGATCGCTCGGGTGGAAGCTCTGGAGATGGGCTTGGACCGTAAGGACGGTTCGGCGGCCTTACTCGCTGCAACCGACACGGTGTCCGGCTTGCTGGGGTCGGTTGCAGCGATCCTCACCATCGAGCCAGGAGCTGAAGCGGCCGTCGCTGCAGCCCTCGGTGCCGCAGCAGATGCCGTGGCGGTCGACTCGATCGACTCCGCCGTTGCTGCGCTCACTCGGCTCAAGCGCGACGACGGAGGACGTGCCGGGATCCTCGTCGGCGGGGGTGAGCGGCACGGCTCGGCCGGATGGCCGTCCCTTCCCGGTTACGCGACCTATGCAGTCGACCTGGTCCAGGCTCCTGAGCAGGTACGTCCCGCGCTGCGGCTCCTTCTGGAGCAGGTCGCTGTCGTCAATGGTCTGGACGAAGCGCGGACGCTAGTGGCTGCTGAGCCTTCTGTCACCGCTGTCACACGCGATGGCGATCTGCTCGGCACAGCGTTCGCCCAGGGCGGCTCATCGCACGCCCCGAGCCTCTTAGAGGTTCAGGCGGCCGTCGACGAGGCGAAGGAGCAGCTCGTCGCAACGACCCATCGCAGCGAACGGCTTCGGTTCTCCCTCACCCAGAGCACGGCGGCCGAGCAGCAGGCTCAGCAACGGGTGGACGGTGCGCTTGCCCGACTCCACGAGTCCGATGCGCGTCTTTCAGCGGTCGCCGAGCAGCTCGGACACCTTGGCTCAGCGGCTCGCTCGGCAGCAGCAGAAGCTGACCGGCTGAAGTCGGCCATCGCCTCAGCGATGCAGCGACACGACGAGGCGCAGGCCACCCTCGCTGAGTTTGAGAGCCGCCTTACCGCAGCTGAAGATGCGCCCGATGTGGGCGAGCCTGACACCGAACTACGCGATCGACGCGCTGCTGATCTCATCGCCGCCCGTGAAGCCGAAACTGAATCTCGGCTGGCGGTCCGCACCGGCGAGGAGCGAGCCAGGGCTCTGCACGGACGAGCCGACCAGCTCGACCGTGCTGCAGACGATGAACGGACCGCGCGCGAAAAGGCACTGCAGCTCGCTGAGCGTGCGGCCCGCGAAGCGGACGTGGCCAGGGCAGTGCTGCGCGCGTGCGACATCGTCGGTAGCCGGTTGGACCGGTCGCTTCATCTGGCGACTGACGCCCGCGCAGCAGCCGAGCACGGCCGCACAGTCCTGGAAGCAGAGCTTCTCGATGTTCGGTCACGTTCGCGGTCCATCGCCGGTGAGCTCGATCAGCTGACTGACTCTGTCCACCGTGACGAGGTTGCCCGTACCGAGCAGCGGCTGCGCATCGAGCAGATCGAGGCCAGGGCGATGGACGAGTTCGGCGTCGACATCGATTCGCTGATCGCTGAGTACGGACCAGACCAGCTGATCCCCCCGCTGCCGCTGGCTCCTGGCGAGGAAGAGCCCGACCCACCCCGAGAGCCGGTCCCGTTCGTGCGCGTCGAGCAGGAGAAGCGACTCAGAGCCGCCGAGCGCAATCTTGCGATTCTCGGCAAGGTCAATCCGTTGGCGCTCGAGGAGTTCTCCGCCATGGAGGAGCGCCACCAGTTTCTCACCGAGCAGCTGGAGGACCTCAGGAAGACCAAGCGCGACCTGTACGAGATCGTTCGCGAGGTCGACCTGCGCGTCGAGCAAGTCTTCACCGAGGCTTACCACGACGTCGCGCGCGAGTTTGTCGGTGTCTTCGCCAGGCTCTTCCCCGGTGGCGAGGGGCAGCTCACGCTGACCAACCCGTCGGACATGCTCGCGACCGGCGTCGACATCGAGGCGCGACCGCCAGGAAAGAAGATCAAACGGCTCTCACTGCTCTCCGGTGGTGAGCGGTCACTGACCGCGGTTGCCTTCCTGATCGCACTCTTCAAGGCAAGGCCAAGCCCGTTCTATGTCCTCGACGAGGTGGAGGCCGCACTCGACGACACCAACCTTGGCCGGCTCCTCGACATCTACGAGGAGCTTCGCGAGAACAGCCAACTGATCGTGATCACCCACCAGAAGCGCACCATGGAGGTAGCCGACGCGTTGTACGGCGTCTCCATGCGCGGCGACGGGGTGAGTGCCGTGATCAGCCAGCGACTTCGCGAGGCAGAGTCCGCGTGAGAGTTGAGCCGGTGTCGGTGGGCCCAGTGCTGATGGACCGGTGCTACTGGGGACCGAGTCGGTGGAGCATGTCTGAAGGAGCCCGTGCCAAGGGGCCGAGAAACCGTTGAGCCAGTCGGCCCGGTTGGGTTATTTGACGTTCGTCACGGTGGCGCTCGGGCTGTTCTCCGGGTTCGTCGTCGCATTGATGGCTGCCCTCCTGGCGCGCGACGCTAGTGGTAGCTCCGGTGTCGTGGGCGTCATCGTCACCCCGCTGCCGGGCGTAACGGCTGCCGCCGCGTGGACTGTCGTGAATCGATTGGAGACCGGACGCAAATGGTGGGCGGCCGCTGTCGTCTTCTTTGGATCCCTCGCTGCGCTGATCTTCCTCCTGCAGTTCGGCCTGGTTGGGCTGGCGGCTGCGATGGCTGCGTCCGGCGGCTTCGGTGTGTGGGCACGGCGGCTGCTCGATCCGGTGACTGAACACTGACCGTCCGCCTCCAGCACACGGCTGCCTGGCATCGATACACCTCTGAGAGACTCCGGCTGTGGAACCCATCGTCGGAATCGTGGTCATTGCTGTCATCGCACTCGCCCTTGTCTTCGGGCTGGGGATGCTGGCCCTCCGCGCCAGCCGTCGGCGCTCGGCCCCGTCAGGACCAGTTGATCCAGCTGCGACGCGCATTCCTGGCGTTGGTGACGATGCGGCACCCCCGCGCGACACCCAGAAGCGGACGATCGAGAACGTGCCGCTACCCGATGAGCGTGACGTCGGTGCTGGGCCGGCCGGGGACCTGGCCACGCGGGAGCGTCCAGCACCGGCGGCGGGACGGATGTCCCGGCTACGTGACCGTCTCGCTCGTTCGAACAGCCTGGGGCAGGGGATCGTCGCCTTGCTCTCGCGCTCGACTCTCGATGATGCGACCTGGGAGGAGATTGAAGACTCGCTGATTTCGGCGGACATCGGCGTTGCGGTAGCCGCAGAGGTCGTCGAAGGTCTCCGTGCTGCCGTTCGCGCCGAGCCAGATGTTGCTCCTCGCGAGTTGCTGCGGGCCGAGCTGCTCGAACTTCTTGACCCGACCGCTGACCGGTCACTGGCGGTGGAGGCGGTCGGCCGACCGGCGGTGGTCCTCATCGTCGGGGTCAACGGCACCGGGAAGACCACAACGACGGGGAAGTTGGCCAGGGTGCTCGTCGCCGAGGACCGTGATGTGATCCTGGGAGCGGCAGACACCTTCCGAGCTGCTGCTGCTGACCAGCTGCAGACCTGGGGTGACCGGGTCGGTGTGCCAGTCGTTCGCGGACCCGAAGGCGGTGATCCGGCCAGTGTCGCCTTCGACGCGGTGACCGCCGCCATCGAGTCCGAGGCAGATGTGCTTCTCGTCGACACCGCGGGGCGCCTGCACACCAAGACCGGCCTCATGGACGAGCTGGGCAAGGTCAAGCGCGTGATCGAGAAGAAAGCTCCGGTTGACGAGGTCTTGCTCGTCCTCGATGCCACGACTGGGCAGAACGGCATGGCCCAGGCCAAAGTGTTCGCCGAGGTTGTCAACGTGACAGGAGTCGTTCTGACCAAGCTCGACGGGACCGCCAAGGGTGGCATCGTGGTTTCGGTGCAGCGCGAACTGGGTGTTCCCGTCAAGCTCGTCGGCCTTGGTGAGGGCCCGGACGACCTTGCGCCGTTCGACCCAGAGGTATTCGTAGACGCGCTTGTGGGTTGAGCATTGGCCTCTGGGCACCATCGGTCGAGGGCGGTTCACGGACCGCGAGGACAACTCTGCATCCGTTGGCCGCGGGGACCGGTGAAGGTGAGAGGCCCGTTCGTCCTGCGGACCAAGTCGTTGCAGCTGATCGACCAACCACCCTCGTGTACGAGTCGGTGGTGGAATCGGCAGAGCAGGGCAGCGTTGTCGATGTCGGTGGCCCCACCATCTGACCAGGCGACAACGTGATGGGCGTCGGTGTACGCCGGTGCTCGCGAGCATCCCGGGAACCGGCAGTGACCGTCACGTAGGGCGAGTAGCCGTCGTTGATGCACCGAGAAGATGCGCTGGGTCCGCCCCAGCGCGGTTGGTACCCCGGCCACGTCGAGCCAGACCGGAAGCACCTGGGCGTCACAAGAAATGCGGGCGACGCCTATCGGGTGGAGGGTGGCGGGCCCACCGGGTGCGCTGGGCAACAGGCCCGGCCATGATGCCGCCTCGAAGTCGTGAGGCACCAGAACCTGAAGATGGGGTCGCTCCCCGCCGACCAGTGGTAGCAACCGGTGGTCGCACGACGCACGCACGATGTCGACGAGGCCGTCGGCGCGCCTCTGGGCGGCGGTTCGAACGTCTTCTGGGCCTGTCGGCACCAGAAACGGCTCAAGAGCGGCGGTCAACAGCGCCGCAGACTCAGGGTCGAGGAGGCCCTCGACCGCAGTCATCCCGTCCATCAAGGGAGCGAGCGTGAGGTAGCGGCGGTCGAACTGCTTCTCGGTGTCGGCGAGGGACCCGTCTGGGTCGCAGACGAACCTCAGGTGCCGGCCGGCGTTGCGGACATCGGCGACCGGCGCGACGGTTGCGAGGTCGAGCAGAAGGTCGACTGCCTGCTCCCGTTGTTCTGCTGGAAGGAAGCGTGTTGACCGCTCGATCGCCCGCACGTGATCGTAGGTGACCGTTCCGGCACGCAACTGCTCGACCGGCTCGGCGAGCAGGTCGCGCGAGCCACGAGCCATCCGGACCCGCTCGCTTGCGTCACCCGGTGCCACTCCGAGGGCGCCACGAAGCCAGCTGGCAGTGCTCGCCGCGCCGTGCAGGACCTCGCCGTCGCCAGCTGCGTCGAAAGCAGAAACAGCGGACAGCGTGGCTGCGGCGACGGCATCGGACAGTTGTTGGAGCCCAGCGACCCAGGCCGCGCGCTCATCGGGTGTTGATTCCGGCAAGTCATCGAGGCGCGCCCACCCCCGTACCTGCTCGACCACTGCTGCCAGCGGAGCGGGGAGCGGATCAGGACGGTACACGGCTGCGACCTCTCGGGGATCAAGGTGGAGAAGGCGGTGAGAGTTCGCCGTGTCTGCTTCGCGTCGCCGGGTCTGGATCGCTGGATGTCGTCCGCCTTCGAACGTAACTCAGACGTTAGCGGTGACCACTGACACTGTGGCTTGGCAGATCCACACAGGTGCCGGGCGCCTCAGCGGAACCGATGCCGTTAAGGACAACCGAGTTGAACACCTCGGTGGCCAACCCACGCGGTGGCTCAAGCACTGTTGATGCGCCGAGCGGTTACCCTCGTGAGGTCATCTCGTACCGTCGGCCAGACGAAGGTTGCCCGTGTTCACCACGCTTCAGGACCGCCTCACCGCCACGTTCAAGAACCTCCGCGGCAAGGGCAAGCTCTCCGACGCCGACATCGACGCCACGCTGCGCGAGATCCGGGTAGCCCTCCTTGAGGCAGACGTTGCGCTCCCCGTGGTCAAGGACTTCGTCGCTGCCGTCCGCGAGCGGGCCAAGGGTGCTGAGGTGTCACAGGCGCTGAACCCGGCGCAACAGATCGTCAAGATCGTCAACGAAGAACTGATCGAGATCCTCGGCGGTGAGACACGGCGCATTCGCTTCGCCAAGACCCCGCCGACGGTGATCATGCTGGCCGGCTTGCAGGGCGCAGGGAAGACCACTCTGGCTGGCAAGCTCGCGCTGTGGTTGAAGAGCCAAGGCCATCAGCCGCTTCTTGTCGCAGCTGACCTGCAACGCCCCAACGCTGTACAGCAGCTGCAGGTGGTGGGGGAGCGGGCCGAGGTGACGGTGTTCGCGCCAGAGCCCGGAAGCGGCGTCGGCGACCCGGTTCGCGTCTCTCGGGACGCCATCACGTACGCCGACGAGAAGATGCACGACGTTGTCGTCGTTGACACCGCAGGGCGGCTCGGCGTCGACGAAGAAATGATGCAGCAGGCACGCCAGATCCGCGACGCTGTACAGCCTGACGAAGTGCTCTTCGTATTGGACGCCATGATTGGCCAAGACGCGCTGGCCACGGCCCAGGCCTTCCTCGACGGCGTTGGGTTCGACGGTGTCGTTCTCACCAAGCTCGACGGTGACGCTCGCGGTGGCGCGGCTCTTTCGGTGCGCGGGGTGACCGGGAAGCCCATCATGTTTGCTAGCAACGGGGAGAAGCTCGAGGACTTCGACGTCTTCCACCCCGAGCGGATGGCTTCTCGGATCCTGGACATGGGTGATCTGCTCACCTTGATCGAGCAGGCCGAAAAAGTCTTTGAAGCCGACCAGGCGGAGCAGATGGCCGCCAAGCTCGCAACGGGAACCGACTTCACTCTTGCCGACTTCCTGGCGCAGCTGCAGGCCGTCCAGAAGATGGGCTCTATCGGCAAACTGCTCGGGATGCTGCCGGGGATGGGTGAGCACAAAGAGGCCATCGACAACCTCGACGATCGTGAGTTCGACCGGATCAGGGCGATCATCCAATCGATGACTCCAGGTGAACGAGCTGACGTCAAGGTTCTCAACGCCTCGCGCAGAATGCGCATCGCGTCGGGGTCGGGGACCCAAGTGAGCGATGTGAACCAGCTGGTCAATCGATTCCTCGAGGCCCGCAAAATGATGAGCCAGATGGCCAAGGGCGGCGGCATTCCAGGAATGCCGGGCATCCCAGGGCTTTCCGGAGGCCTGGGCGGCCCAGCGGGTGGGCGGCCGAAGAAGGGCAAGAAGGGCGCCAAGGCCAAGAAAGGACGCGTCAGCGGCAATCCGGCGAAGCGGGCCCAACAGCTCACCGACCAGGGCGATAGCGCCGCAGATCCCCCGCCCGACACCTTGACCGAGCTCCCCGATGCCTTCACTGACCTGCTTGGCCGCTGAGGCGGTTTGGGCAGGCGGCCGCTCCTCTGGCAGACTGACTCGCTGAACCCGACGGGCAGGCGGCCCTCTCACCGCTGCGCACCGACGAGTCCCTTTGCGGTGACACTCGGCAACCCCACGCCAGGTGCCAGCGCAGAACCCACCAGAACCAGGAGTTTGCCCAACCGTGGCTGTCAAGATCAAGCTCAAGCGCATCGGCAAGATGCGCGAACCGCACTACCGCATCGTCGTCGCCGACGCCCGCACCGCGCGTGATGGTCGGGCGATCGAGGAGATCGGCCAGTACCACCCGGTCGAGAACCCCTCGCGCATCCAGGTCGACTCCGAGCGAGCCCAGTACTGGCTCGGCGTTGGTGCCCAGCCCACCGAGGCTGTAGCTGCCATCTTCCGGGTCACCGGCGACTGGCAGGCCTTCAAGGGTGAGCCGGCTCCGCCAGCGATGCTCGTGGCCGAGCCCAAGGCTGACAAAAAGGCGCTCTTCGAAGCGGCAGCGAAGGAGGCCGCCGGGATCAACGAGAAGGCGGCAACGACCCCCAAGGCGAAAAAGAAGGCAGCCCCCAAGGCTGACGAGTCGGCTGACAAGTCAGTCGATGCTCCGGTCAAGGCCGCAGCAGTCGAGTCACCGGTCGCTGAGCCAGCGGCAGCCGAGCCGGTAGCGGAGGCCGAAGCAGAGCCTGCCGCTGACGCGCCAGCCGAAGCCACCGCTGACGCACCAGCCGAGACCCCGTCGAACGAATGATCGAGCAGGCACTGGGCCACTTGGTCCGTGGCATCGTCGACCATCCTGACGACGTCCAGGTGCAGCTGCGTGAGCAGCGCCGCGGCGGCCGCCTCTACGAGGTTCGGGTTCACCCCGACGACCTCGGCAGAGTGATTGGTCGTGGCGGCCGCACCGCGTCGTCCGTGCGAACGATTGTTGACGCCTTGGCCCGACGCCGGTGCCGCGTCGACTTCATGGACTCCGCGGGATCCCGCTGAGGTTGCTCACCGATCGTGACCACGGGAGGCGCTGAGCCGGTGCAGGTCGTCGTCGGTCGGATCGGACGCCCACACGGCATCCGGGGTGACGTCAACGTCGAATCACGCACCGACGAGCCTGATCGGCGCTTCGCCGAGGGAACGGTGTTGGGCACCGAGAACGCCACCTACCCCCAGCTGACCGTTGAGAGCTACCGCTGGCACAGCGGTCGGCTGCTCCTGCACTTTGCCGAAGTCAGCGACCGCACCGCGGTTGAGGCATTGCGCGGTGTGCTGCTCTCCACCGACGTCGACCCCGGGGAGGATCCCAGCGATCCCGATGAGTTCTATGACCACCAGCTCGTTGGCCTTGCCGTCGTAGACCAAAGCGGCACTACCTTGGGCAGCGTCAGCGAGGTCCTCCATGGCGCTCAGGACTTACTGGTCGTCGCCCGCGTCGATGGCCGGCACGTCATGGTTCCCTTCGTCGCGGAGCTGGTGCCCGAAGTCGATGTGGCTGGCGGTCGGCTCGTCGTCGTCCCCCCGGCTGGCCTGCTCGACCTGACGGTGGACTGACGGGTATGTACGTCGATGTCGTCACGATCTTCCCCACCTACTTCGATGTACTCGACCTGTCGTTACTCGGCAAGGCCCGCCGCGACGGTGCGCTCGAGCTGACGGTGCACGACTTGCGTGACTTCACCCACGACCGGCATCGCGCCGTGGACGACACGCCGTACGGCGGCGGACCGGGAATGGTGATGCAGCCCGAGCCATGGGGGGCGGCGCTCGACCAGGTCAGGGCGTCCCACGCCGCCGCCGACCCGGTGCTAGTGGTCCCGAGTCCAGCAGGCGAGCGGTTCACTCAGCGGCTGGCCGAGGACTGGGCGGCTGAGACCTGGTTGGTCTTCGCCTGTGGGCGCTATGAGGGCATCGACGGCAGGGTGGCTGAGGACGCCGCTACCCGATACCGCGTCCGCGAGGTCTCGCTCGGCGACTATGTGCTCAACGGTGGTGAGGTGGCCGCGCTGGCAGTGATTGAGGCCGTGGGTCGGTTGCTTCCCGGCGTCGTCGGGAACGCGGACTCCCTCACCGACGAGTCGCATGCGAACGGCCTTCTGGAGGGTCCCACCTACACCAAACCGGCTGGCTGGCGGGGACGTGACGTCCCAGAGGTCCTGCTCTCGGGCCATCACGGGGCCATCGCCCGATGGCGGCGGGACGCCTCGCTCCGGAGGACCGCCGGAGTACGACCCGATCTCATCGAGCACCTTGAGCCGGGCCAACTCGACGCCAGAGACCTCGAAGTACTCCGCGAGAGCGGGTGGACCGTGGCGGACGGTCGATTACGGTCGACCCCCTGGGCTGTGGCAGACTAGGCAAGCCGTTCGTCGCGTGTCGTTCCTGCCACAGGGGGCACCGCGCGCCGTAGGCGTCCCGTTCATCCCGTGATGCGCACGGCGTCCGTCGCCGTCGCTGACCCACGCTCGGTTGACCTGTGGCAGCCGAAGGAGAGCCCCATGCACACGCTCGACTCCCTCGACGCAGCCTCGCTGCGCAGCGACGTCCCCGCGTTCCGCCCCGGCGACACCCTGAAGGTGCACGTCCGGGTTATCGAGGGAAACAAGAGTCGTGTCCAGATCTTCCAGGGCGTCGTCATCCGACGCTCAGGCGGTGGGGTTCGTGAGACCTTCACCGTCCGCAAGGTGAGCTACGGCGTCGGCGTCGAGCGCACCTTCCCGGTGCACTCTCCGGTGATCGAGCAGATCGAGGTGCTCACCCGCGGCGCGGTGCGCCGGGCCAAGCTTTACTACCTGCGCGACCTGCGCGGCAAAGCCGCAAAGATCAAGGAGCGCCGCGAGGCGTCCAGCGGCCAGTGACGGCTGACGCCGCGCAGCCTCCAGTGGACGTGGAGGACTCGCCTCCTGTCAAGGAGAAGCGACCGACATCGTTCTGGCGTGAACTGCCGATTCTGGTCGTCATCGCGCTGGGCTTGGCTTTCTTGCTCAAGACGTTTCTGATCCAGGCTTTCTACATTCCCTCTGGCTCCATGGAGAACACCCTCCAGGTCGGCGACCGGGTGATGGTCAACAAGCTGGCGTACGACCTCGGCGATATCCAGCGTGGCGACGTCATCGTGTTCAACGGCGTCGACTCCTGGGATCCGGAGATCCAGGTTGCCGAACCGGGCAACCCCGTCACCCGAGCGCTCCAGTCCGTGGCCGGTGCTTTCGGGTTCGCCAGCCCCAATGAGAAGGACTACATCAAGCGGGTCATTGGGCTGCCTGGTGACCGGGTCAAGTGCTGCGACAAAGAGGGCAGGATCACCGTCAACGGTATCCCGATTGACGAGCCCTACCTGTTCGCAGGGAACGAGCCGTCGAACGACCCCTTCGACATCCGCGTTCCTGATGACCGCGTATGGGTGATGGGAGACCATCGCGCAGCGTCAGCGGACTCCCGGGCCCACATTGGCGATCCGGGGGGTGGCGCCATTCCGATCGACAGCGTCGTTGGTCGTGCCTTTGTGATCATCTGGCCCTTCTCGGACACAGGGCTCCTCACGCGTCCGGACACGATCGACAACGACGCCATCGATGCAGCTCAGACCAATGAGCCCATCGGCAAGGAATCCAGCTCCAACTAGCGGACCCGCATCGTCTCCAAGGGACGCATCCCGCGATTCGCACCGGCCCACGACCGCAGACGCCGCGTAGGCTGCGCACCGAGCCTCAGCACGGCAGAACTCGGAGATCAAATGGCAAAGCCCGGTGCCCACAGTGGTGCCTCAAACAAGCGTCGAACGCCCTGGTTTGTGGAACTTGTGCTCATCCTCGTCGTTGCGCTTGCGGTGTCGGCATTCATTCGGGCATTCGTGGCGCAAGCGTTCTTCATCCCGTCCGGTTCCATGGAACAGACCCTGCAGCAGGACGACTGGATCGTCGTCAGCAAGCTAAGCACCAGTTTCGGGACCATTGACCGCGGTGAGGTCGTCGTCTTCAGTGACCCAGGCAGCTGGCTTCCCGATGTCCAGCCGTCGTCCAATCCCGTTCGACAGGCGCTGGAGTTCGTGGGTGTCGCGCCCGATGCCGCCGAGGGAGATCTCGTCAAGCGCGTCATCGGAGTGGGAGGTGACACGGTCGCCTGCTGCAACCCCAAGGGTCAGGTCACTGTGAATGGAACCCCGCTCGTCGAGGATTACCTCTACCCGGGCAACAGCCCAGGAGATGCACCGCAGGGGTGCTCGGGGGAGTTCAAGACGTCGGTTCCGGCCGGCTACCTGTTTGTAATGGGTGACCACCGCTCCGTCTCGGAGGACTCTCGTTGCCATGACGGGATCGAGAAGTTCGTGCCAGAGGACAACCTTCAAGGACGGACGGTCGCGGTGATCTGGCCCATCGGTCATTGGTCGTTGGTGAGCACTCCTTCCGACTTCGACGCTGTCTCGTAACGTCGAATGGCCGGGCCGCTCGTTGTGGTCGATAGTCTGGCGACCGTGTCCCCCGTTCGTCGGTCATCGGCTCGAGTCGTGCTTGTGGACGCCGACGACCGCGTCCTGTTGCTGCGAGGTGGTGACCCGAAGCGCCCTGGTCCTGCTGTCTGGCACACTCCGGGCGGCGGAATCGATCCAGGCGAGTCCGCAGCGCAAGCGGCGATTCGCGAGTTGGCCGAGGAAGTCGGTCTCCAGATCACCGACGTCGGGCCACTGGTCTGGACGCGCCGTTTTCAGTTCTCGTTCGACGGCGTCGGGTACGACCAGGACGAGGTCTTTTTCTGGGTGCGCGTCCACACCCACGCTGTCGATGAATCTGGCCAGACTCCGCTCGAACGCCGTTACCTGTCCGGGCATCGTTGGTTCAGCGTGGCCGAACTGAAGTCGTTCGACGAGCTGGTGGCGCCGCCGGATCTCGCCGACCATCTGGACCTGCTGCTGCGCGACGGTCCGCCGCCCGAGCCGGTCGAGGTCGGCCCTGCGGTGATGCCATGACCACCCGTCCGTCGCTGCGGCGGGAGAAGGCCATGTTGCGCGAGGGCGTCCGGTACTTGGCCGGCTGCGACGAGGTTGGTCGCGGGGCACTGGCCGGGCCGGTTTCGGTTGGCATCGTTGTCATCGACCCTGACGTCGCGCGAGTGCCCCGAGGGCTAGCGGACAGCAAGCTCCTCAGCCCGGCGCGGCGCGAGGCGCTCGTCCCAGCGATCAACCGATGGGTACGCGCCAGCGCCATCGGGCATGCTGCGCCGGAGGAGATCGATGAGTGGGGCCTCACTTGTGCGCTGCGGCTGGCGGGGCTTCGGGCGCTCGCTGCCCTCGAGATCCCGCCAGACATCCTGCTGCTGGATGGGTCCTTCGACTGGCTGACACCGCCGGCAGCCGCGCCTCCGGACGATGAAACCGGGCTGTGGGACCTGGAGGAAACCGAAGGTGTCAGCACCCCGCCTTGGCCGGTGCTACAGGTCCCGCCTGTGGTCACTCAGGTGAAGGCTGACCTCTCGTGCGCTTCGGTGGCCGCAGCGAGCGTGCTCGCCAAGACGACCCGGGACGCGATGATGGTCGACCTCTCTGCAACGCACCCGCATTTCGGATGGGACGAGAACAAGGGTTACGCATCCGACCGACACCGAGATCAACTGCGCGTGCACGGGCCGTGTGAGCACCATCGCCGCAGTTGGCGGCTGGGAGTCGACGATGCCGCAGATAAGGTCCGGTCGTGATGGCGGCCATTGACGAGTACGAGGATGTTCGCGACGCGGTTCAGGCGTATGTCGACGCATGTGGATTGGCCGACGCAGAAGCGTTGCGTGCCGCCCTCCACCCCAGCTGGACGATGTATGGCATCGATGAGCTTTCGGTCGAGATGGCCACAAGTGCTGGCGATTTCGTTGACTGGGTCGATGGCCAGACACCACCGACCGGGTACCGGGCAACCATCACGGCCATCGACATTGCTGGTGACGCTGCGACTGCGACCTTGGTCGAAGAGAAGTACTACGACATCGACTACGTCATCTACTTCACCCTCGTCCGCTACGACGGGGCATGGTCCATCACGACAAAGACCTTCAGCCAGGTGCCACCAAGCGAGCGGTGACGACGTGCCGCGGTGGTGTCATACTTCGTTCCATGTCACCCATCGCCAAACTTGCCTGGACGGCCGTCGACTGTCGTGATCCGCGTGTGCTCGGTGAGTTCTACTCCGCAATCACCGGCTGGCCGGTCGACGAGAGTGAATCGGACGCCGACTGGGTGGCACTGACCAGCGATGTCGGAGCCACCCTGGGATTTCAGCGGGTCGACGACTACCAACCGCCGCAATGGCCGGGGCAGGAACATCCCCAGCAAGAGCATCTCGACTTCGAGGTCGACGACCTCGATGCAGGCGAGCTCGCGGTACTGGCCATTGGTGCCCGTAAGCACTCGGTGCAGCCAGGCACCCGCTTTCGGGTCTACCTCGACCCCGAGGACCATCCCTTCTGCCTCATCTTGCCCGGCGGTTAGCGAACGTCAGTCGACGTGTCCGCGTCACCAGTGCGTATGCGGAAGGGGTGAGGCGACCGATGAGCGCTGAGGATCTGGAGCGGTACGAAGCCGAGCTCGAGCTGGCGCTCTACCGCGAGTACCGCGATGTCGTGTCTCTCTTCAAGTACGTCGTTGAGACCGATCGGCGTTTCTACCTGGCGAACTCCGTTGACGTGCAGGTCAGACCAGTCGAAGGCTCTGACGCCTTCATCGAAGTGCGTCTGCAGGACGCCTGGGTGTGGGACCTCTACCGACCGACGCGCTTCATTCGCGAGGTGCGGGTACTGACGTTCAAGGACGTCAACGTGGAAGAGACCGTCCCGTCGGAGTTCGACCCGGGGGCGCTGCCTCCAGCATGACCTGAGGTCGTTGGTCCATCCACAGCGAGCGGACTGACCACTTCTCCCCAGGCCGTTGGCGAAACCGATGAGCGGGTGAGGTTGCCGACCACGCTCTGGGGGTGGAGGTGGTGCTCATGCGTGCGAAAGACGTGCGGGGCCGACTCGGGGAAGAGCTCGCAGCAGCTCACCTGATCGCCCAAGGTCTGATCGTGCTTGACCGTAATTGGCGGTGCGACGTTGGCGAGGTGGACATCGTCGCAAGGGACGGTGACTCCCTGGTGATCTGTGAGGTGAAGACGCGGAGCAGCCGGCGGTTCGGCAGTCCGCTCGAGGCGGTGACAACGGCGAAGGCGGCGCGGCTCCGTCGGTTGGCCGCGTGCTGGGTGCGCGATCATGACGTTCGGCCGCGCGAGATCCGCATCGATCTCGTCGGGATCGTGCTCGGCGACGGTGGCCCGGAGATCGAGCATGTCCGCGGGGCGGTCGGATGAGCACCGCCAGCGCGTACACGGTGACGTTGACCGGGGTTCAGGGAACCCTGGTGCGTGTTGAGGTCGATGCCAGCCCGGGGGTACCCGGCCTGACGTTGGTGGGGCTTCCCGACACAGCCGTCCGCGAGGCCCGCGATCGCGTGCGGGCGGCGATCACCAACAGCGGCGTCCACTGGAAGTCGTGCAAGGTGACGGCGAGCCTGTCGCCGGCCTCGGTGCGAAAACGGGGCAGCGGGTTCGACCTCGCGCTCGCCTGTGCCTGCTTGGCTGCCTTCGAGGTGGTGCCCCCCAGATCTACCGAAGAGTGGGTACTGATCGCCGAGCTCGGGCTCGACGGCGCCGTCCGGCCGGTCCGCGGCGTGCTCCCCATGGTGCTGGCTTCGGTTGCTGCCGGCCGTCACCGGCTGATGGTGGCCGAACGCTCCGGGGGCGAGGCGGCCCTGGTTCCTGGCGCTGAGATCGCTGTTGCCGCGGATCTGTCCGAAGTGGTTGAGGTTCTGCGCGGGGTCCGGCAGCCACGTTGGGCCGATGCGGTTTCTCCTGACGTGATGCCACCGGACGGCCCTGACCTTGAAGACGTCAACGGGCAGGCAACGCCGCGTCTGGCTGTGGAGGTTGCGGCTGCTGGTGGTCACCACCTCCTGCTCCATGGTGCCCCCGGGGCGGGTAAGAGCCTGCTTGCAGAGCGCCTGCCCAGTTTGCTTCCGCCGCTCACCGAGCAGCAGGTGCTTGAGGTGACAGCCATCCACTCGGTCGCCGGCGCTCTGCGGCCCGAACGCCCGATGGTCGTCCGGCCCCCGTACCAGGCGCCACACCACACGGCGTCGGCGGCGGCGCTCGTTGGGGGCGGCGTTGGCGTGGCGCGTCCGGGCGCCGTCAGCCTCGCGCACCGAGGGGTTCTCTTTCTTGACGAGGCACCGGAGTTCAGCCGGGCCGTGCTCGACACGCTTCGGCAGCCGATGGAGCGAGGTGAGGTCGAGCTGGCGCGTGGGGATGCGACGGTGACCTACCCCGCTCGCTTCCAGCTCGTATTGGCAGCCAACCCGTGCCCCTGCGGACGAGGGGGCGGCCGAGGGCTCGACTGTGTGTGCACACCTGACCAGAAGCGGCGCTACGCCGCCAGAATGAGCGGCCCGCTGCTCGACCGCGTCGACCTGCAGGTCCCCGTGCTCCCGATCACCAGGGCAGAGCTCGTCGAAGGCAGAGGGGGTGAGCCGAGCGCGATCGTTCGTGAGCGCGTCCTCATCGCGCGAGAACGAGCCAGTCGACGATTCGCCGGAAAGCCATGGGCCACCAATGCTGAGGTTCCTGGCCCTGCGCTGCGCTCGACCCACCAAGTGCACAGAGGTGGCGCTGCCGTCGTGCTCGATGAGGTCGGTCATGGTCGGCTGACCGGTCGTGGTGTCGACCGGGTGCTCCGGGTCGCCTGGACGCTGGCCGACCTCGGTGGCCTCGACCAGCCCGGTGCCGCGGAGGTTTCCGCGGCTGTGGTGTTGCGGGGAGGAGGCCTGCCATGGGCGGCCTAGATGACGAGCGGGCCGCTCGGATGAGGCTTTCGCAGCTTGCCGAACCTGGGGACGAACGTCTCGGGGCCGAGTTGGTGAAGTGCTCGGGCAGCGAAGTTCTTGCGCGAATCGAGGCCAACGACAGGACGCTGCGCGGTGTCGAGCACTACCGGGCCAGGCTTGCGCTACCCCCGATCGACCAAGACGCGGCTTTCCTTGCCCACAGCGGGCGGTATCTCGTCCCGGGGGACGGTGAATGGCCGACGCAGCTCATGGCACTTGGCGCTGCTGCTCCCTGGGGCCTGTTCGTCGTCGGTGGCGAGTTACGTACGGCGGCCGCGCGCTCGGTGGCCGTCGTCGGTGCCAGAGCTGCGACGCAGTACGGAATGCACGTCGCCAGCGAACTGGCCACCGACCTCGCGTCCCGAGGATGGGCGGTGGTCTCGGGCGGGGCCTACGGCATCGACGCGGCGGCTCACCGGGGCGCCCTCGCGTCAGGGGGCGTCACCATCGCAGCCCTTGCCTTCGGCACTGACGTCGCCTACCCCCGGGGCCATGTGAGCCTCTTTGCCCGCCTTCGTGACGACGGTGGGGTGCTCGTCTCGGAGTTTCCGCCGGGTACCACGCCCACCAAGCCTCGATTCCTGCTCCGCAACCGGATCATCGCTGCGCTCACCCGCGGCACCGTCGTGGTCGAGGCAGCCCATCGCTCCGGGGCGCTCAATACCGCGGCAGCGGCCCGCCGGCTCGGCCGGCCCGTCATGGTCGTGCCGGGTCCGGTCACGTCAGCGCTCTCTACCGGCTGTCATCGACTGGCACGTGGTGACGAGCCGGCCCGCATCGTCACCGACGCGTCCGAGGTAATCGAGGAGGTGGGGTTGATCGGTGAGCTCGCCGATCAACCGGACCCGCTGCGCCGAGTCAGAGACTCTCTCGACCAAACATCACTACGGGTGCTGGAGGGGATGCCATCCGAAACTGCTACCAGCGTCGCCGACCTGGCTGTTCGTGCTGGTGTGGACGCTGTGGCGACCGGCGGGATTGTGCTGCGGCTGGTGACTGCCGGGCTGGTCCGTGAGGTCCCCGCCGGATTTGTCCGTGTTCCAGGTGCCGCCGACACCGTTCTTCCTCGCCACCGCGCGAAGTGAGCGGAGCCGGACGGCGCGGGGGCTTGCCTCGGCGAGAGGTGTCACGCACCGTGGAGCAGTGTCCGAGCAGCCTGCAGTCGTCGAGCAGCCTGCAGTCGTCGAGCAGCCTGCGGTTGTCGAGCAGGGCCTGCCGGGTGAGTTAGCCGAGGCTGCTGAGGCTTTCGAACGTCATCTGCGATCTGAGCGTGGCTTGTCTCCTCGCTCCGTGCGGGCCTACCGCAGCGACATCGCCGGTCTGCTCGAGCACGTGAGCCGCCGGGGCCACACCTCGGTTGGGCAGCTCGATCTTGCCGATCTGCGCAGCTGGCTGGCGCTTCAGCAGACCACCGGACGTGCGCGCAGCACTATCGCGCGCAAGGCGTCTGCTGCCCGCACGTTCACCAGGTGGGTGGAGCGCAGCGGCAGGGGAGAGCGCGACGCGGGCGCTCGATTGGCGCGTCCCAAGGCGCATCAAACGCTTCCCCAGGTGTTGGGAGCCGGCCAGGTCATCGACCTGCTCGACTCAGCTGCTGAGCGAGCGGCCGAAGGAGGAGATCCCGTTGGTCCACGAGACGTCGCCATCCTCGAGCTGCTCTATGCGACCGGCATTCGGGTCAGCGAGCTGTGTGGTCTCGACATCGACGACATCGACGATGGACGGCGCACCGTTCGGGTCTTCGGGAAGGGGGCCAAGGAACGTACGGTGCCCTACGGAGCCCCAGCCCAGACCGCCATCGACGGGTGGCTTTCCGGCCCGCGATCGGCCCTGGCTCGTCCAGCAAGTGGGCCGGCTCTCTTCCTGGGACGGAGGGGGCTTCGAATCGACCAGCGGGCAGTTCGTACCCTTGTACACGAGCACCTGGCATCGGTCGAGGACGCACCCGATCTCGGCCCGCATGGACTGCGGCACACCGCGGCCACGCACCTGCTCGAGGGCGGCGCCGACCTGCGCTCCGTCCAAGAGCTGTTGGGGCACGCTACGCTCGCGACCACCCAGATCTACACCCATGTCTCCGTTGACCGACTGAAGAGGGCGTATGACCAAGCGCACCCCCGCGCCTGAACCGGACGCACCAGCGTCCCAGGCGTCCTCTGGGCGGTCCAGCACCCAAAAGGGTGCCGCCAAAGCGCCGGCGAAGGCCGCTGCCAAGCGCTCGCCGGCCAAGAAGGCTGCCGCAGAAAAGCCGGCAGCCGCCAAGTCGGCGGTGAAGCCGAAGACTGAGCCTGCGGCCAAGAAGTCGACATCGGCTCCGCGGACCAAGTCGAAGGCAACGGCGGCCAAGGCCGCAGCGGCCATCGCCGACGCAGAGGCTTTCGATGCCATGGACGAAGTCACAGCCGCAGAAGCAGCGCTCCAACAGTTGTGGCGCGATTTCAAGAAGACCGGCGATCAGCCCCTTCGCGAGCGGCTGATCCTGCACTACTCGCCCTTGGTGAAGTACGTCGCCGGCCGGGTGGGAGTGGGTCTGCCTCCCAACATCGAGCAGGCAGACCTGGTCTCATACGGCATCTTCGGTCTCATCGATGCCATCGAGAAGTTCGACCTTGAACGCGCCATCAAGTTCGAGACCTATGCCATCAGCCGGATCCGTGGCGCGATCATCGACGAGCTTCGGTCGATCGACTGGATTCCGCGGTCAGTGCGCTACAAGGCCCGTGAGGTTGAACGGGCCTACGCAGCCCTGGAGGCCAAACTGCACCGCACGCCGACCGAACCCGAGGTCGCCGCCGAGATGGAGATCACGCTCGACGAGCTGCACACCATCTTCAGCCGCGTCTCGTTCGTCAACGTCGTCGCGCTCGACGAACTGCTCAACGTGGGTGGTGAGAAGGGCGACAAGCTCAGCCTGGTCGACACGCTCGAGGACACCAAGGCCGAAGACCCGGTGGCCGCCTTCGAGTCAGAGGAGACCAAGTACCTGTTGGCCAAGGCGATCAACCACCTCCCCGAGCGGGAGAAGATCGTGGTCACGCTCTACTACTACGAGGGCCTCACCCTGGCCGAGATCGGCCAGGTGCTCGGTGTCACTGAGAGCCGCATTTGCCAGATGCACACCAAAGCGGTGCTGCAACTGCGCGGACACCTCGCCGACGCTCCCGACTAGGGCGGCGGAGCGGGCGGCAGCAGCACCACCTCGCGCCCCATCAGAGTCAATGGATCCACATAGTCGTCGCCGAGCCGTGCCCCCCAGTGCAGGCAGGTGCTCATGGGGCAATGCATGCCAACGGTCAGGGACCCGATGGGTTGGCCAGCCTCGACGTTGGTCCCGACGGCGAGTGTCGGCGCAACGGGAAGATACGTCGTGCGCAGACCACCTTGATGTCGGATCACCACGACCGGGTGTCCAGCAACTGTCCCGACGAACGAAACCTCTCCGCCGAGAGAGGCGAAGACCGTTTGGCCCGGCGTCGCGGCCAGGTCGACGCCACGATGGCCTGGACCAAACTGTTCATGCGGCTCGAAGGAGCGCACGACGGTGACCGGGCTCACCGGCCATTGCGCCACTTCGCGATGGGGGATGGCTTGCCGCGTCACAGGCTGATCGGGGAACGGCTGGCGGCTGGCGTCCGGCGAGGGAGGAAGCGGTGTTCCGGCCATGAGGGCGGCGAGGGCGGCGGCGAGTCCGAGCACGAAGGGGTTCATGAACGACCAGGGTGCGGCGCTGGCACCTGACGGTGTGCTGGCCAGTGCCTGACAGTGGATGGCCGGCACCCCAGGTGTCTGTGGACAAGCCGTTGGAGCCGGATTAGGCCGGCCAAGGCCCGCCCCGTAGACTTCGCCCAGCATTCTGTTCGCAGAGTGACTTCGCATGTCCGTCCCGCTCGCCCCGTTTTTTCCGGTGCGGGGGTTGGCCACTCGGTCCGGCCCGATCTGACAATCGGCTCGGCAGGCCGCGACAGGCATCAGGGTTCGCGGCGCCGCCGTGGGCACAAAACCGAGTACCGCGCGCGTGCGCGGGTGAGGAGAGTACGGCCATGGCCGTCGTCACCATGAGGCAGTTGCTCGAGAGCGGTGTCCACTTCGGGCACCAGACTCGTCGGTGGAACCCGAAGATGAAGCGCTTCATCTTCACCGAGCGCAACGGCATCTACATCATCGACCTGCAGCAGTCGTTGGCGTTCATCGACCGCGCATACGAGTTCGTCAAAGAGACCGTCGCCCACGGTGGCTCAGTGATGTTCGTCGGCACCAAGAAGCAAGGGCAGGAAGCCATTGCCGATCAGGCCACTCGCGTTGGCATGCCGTACGTCAACCATCGTTGGCTCGGTGGCATGCTCACCAACTTCCAGACAGTCCACAAGCGGCTGCAGCGCCTCAAGGAGCTCGAGGAGATCGACCTCGACACGGTCGCCGGTTCGGGAATGACCAAGAAGGAACTCTTGGTCCTGCGTCGCGAGAAGATCAAGCTCGAGCGCACCCTCGGTGGAATCCGCGACATGGCCAAGATCCCGAGCGCCCTCTGGATCATCGACACGAACAAAGAGTCGATCGCCGTTGACGAGGCCAAGAAGCTGGGAATTCCCGTCGTGGCCATCCTCGACAGCAACTGTGACCCCGACGACGTCGATTACCCGATCCCCGGTAATGACGACGCCATCCGGTCGGTTGCCTTGCTGACCCGAGTGATCGCTGATGCAGTCGCCGACGGCCTGGTCTCGCGTGCCGGGGCTGCTGCCGGTGACGCCAAGCCTGATGCGGTCGAGCCAGGTGCCGCCGAGCCGCTTCCGGAGTGGGAGCGCCAGCTGCTCAGCGGCGACGCCACCCCAGCTGTCGAGGCGTCGGTCGTCGAGGCCACCCCAGTTGTCGAGGCGCCGGTCGTCGAGGCCACCCCAGTTGTCGAGGCGCCGGCTGCTGAAGCATCCGCCGCTGAAGCGCCAACTGCCGCGCCGTCGGACGCACCAGCCGAGGCACCAGCCGAGGCACCAGCCGAGCAGGCCTAACCGCAGGCCGGTCGCGCCAAAGGTCGGGCTAAGCCCAGTTCGGGGCCGACCAGTCACGAGCATCGATCGACGAAGGAAGGAACCGCCATGGCGAACGTCTCCGCCGCCGAC
>JBBQAL010000012.1:0-41285 GCA_038316135.1 Candidatus Nanopelagicales bacterium
AAGTCCGCGGTGGCCAAGCCGGCTGCGAAGACCGCCGCGTCCAAGGCAGCCGCCGAGAAGGCGGCCGGCGACAAGCCGGCGGCCAAGGCCGCACCCGCGAAGGCGACCAAGGCGACGACGACCAGAAAGGCCGCCTCGGCGGCCGCCGGTGAGGGCGACGCCAAGGCCGCCGCCCCTGCCCGCAAGTCCACGGCCGCCCAGAAGGCCGCCGCCAAGGCCGCCGCGAGCGACGAGACGACCACCAACGACGCCGAGCCCACTGAGGTCGTCGAGGCCGAGCTCGAGGACGTCGTGGTCGATGGCGACGTCACCGACAAGAAGGACGAGGAGAGCGAGTCCTCCGGCTTCGTCCTGCGCGACGACGACGAGGACGACGCGCCCATCCAGCAGGTCGTCACCGCCGGCGCCACGGCCGACCCGGTCAAGGACTACCTCAAGCAGATCGGCAAGGTCGCCCTCCTCAACGCCGAGCAGGAGGTCGAGCTCGCGAAGCGGATCGAGGCCGGTCTGTTCGCCGACGAGCAGCTGGCCGCGGCCGAGGCGATGGACCCCAAGTTCCGCCGCGAGCTCGAGTGGATCGCCGCGGACGGTCGCCGCGCCAAGAACCACCTCCTCGAGGCGAACCTTCGTCTCGTGGTTTCGCTCGCCAAGCGCTACACCGGACGCGGGATGCTCTTCCTCGACCTGATTCAGGAGGGCAACCTCGGGCTGATCCGCGCCGTCGAGAAGTTCGATTACACCAAGGGCTACAAGTTCTCGACCTACGCAACGTGGTGGATCCGTCAGGCGATCACCCGAGCGATGGCCGACCAGGCGCGCACGATCCGTATCCCGGTCCACATGGTCGAGGTCATCAACAAGCTCGCCCGCGTCCAAAGGCAGATGCTGCAGGACCTCGGGCGTGAACCGACTCCCGAAGAGCTCGCCAAAGAGCTCGACATGACGCCGGAGAAGGTCGTTGAGGTTCAGAAGTACGGACGTGAGCCGATCTCGCTGCACACTCCGCTCGGCGAAGATGGCGACAGCGAGTTCGGTGACCTCATCGAGGACTCCGAGGCCGTGGTCCCCGCTGATGCTGTCTCGTTCACCTTGCTGCAGGAGCAGTTGCACGCGGTGCTCGACACCCTGTCGGACCGCGAGGCCGGCGTTGTGTCCATGCGCTTCGGGCTCACCGACGGCCAGCCGAAGACGCTGGATGAGATCGGCAAGGTCTACGGCGTGACGCGCGAGCGGATCCGTCAGATCGAGAGCAAGACGATGAGCAAGCTCCGTCACCCGAGTCGTTCGCAGGTATTGCGCGACTATCTGGACTAGGTCTGGTGCTTTCTGGTCTGAGAACGAGTACGTCACGTTCAAGTACCTCCGCGCAACCTGAGCATGGGATCCATCGCTCATGGACCGAGTGGATCTGAGGGTTGTCACCTGACGGCTCAACTCGAGGGCAGCGAAGGAGTGGAGCGTCCTCGTCAATTCCGCTGGAGCGGGGCGCTAGATTGCGCTCCTACCTCAAGGGGCGACATGACAACACCAGCGGGTTGGTACCCAGATCCGACTCAGCCCACATACCAGCGCTATTGGGATGGTGAGCGGTGGACCGAGAGCACCAACGCGCCTGCGGCGGGTACAGCCATGCACGGGTTTGGACGCTCCCAAGAGGACGTCGCGAACGCCGTGGCAACGGTATGGGAGAGGCACTCGAAGGCCGACCCGCTCGCCGCCAGGAGCAGGTGCAATGGCGGCAAGATGCGCTGCGGGTTTCCGATGGACGCCGAAGCCTTCACCAAGCACCAGGCGCGTGCCGTTGTCGATGAGGCATTCATGCCCGAGCTCGACTCTTTCGTTCAGCAGATGGGCCTGGCAACACAGGCGCTGGACAAGTTCGCTGAGTTGCGGGAGTCCTCTGTGAAGAACGAACCGCTCTGGATGCGCATGATTGGTCCGGCGGTCCTGCCACGTACTCCGCGAAATGCCAGAGTTGGCCTGCAGTGGCAGACCTATTCGTCCGGAGGCTGGCTCGCCCTCCTGGTCATAGTTGCGGTCTTTTTGTTCATCTTCCTGAAGTCGTGAATCAACACTGCCTGCGCCCGAGCGGGCAACATCAAGATCGCCTTACGCGCCCGCGCATGTCCAGTGACCTGTTTAACACCACCGCTCCATGAGGGCTCATCGAGGAGCAACATCGGCGCCTCGCGCGAGGAGCGCCTCTGCCACCACGAGGTGGTCCGATACCAACGCTGGTAGAGACGTAGGAGAGTGGCCCGCAGTAGATGCGCTCAGGTCCAGATGGCTTTGGCGCGTTGCAGGCGCGTGAGCGAGACGACTTCTGGGTGGGCTGGCCACCGTCGCTGGGACTCCTACGAGGCACGCGGGCCTGTCGGCGACACGGGCCGATGGGTCTCCAAGCGAGCATATTTCACCGGACAACGCTCATGAGCTTCGTGCTCAGCAAGAGGTGTAGCACAGCGCATAGTCGTCCCCAGTGAGCGACTACCTGGACTGAGCCCGGCGACGAACAAGCACAGCGCCCAGGTGCTCATGGTGCGCAGGGTGCGGATGTTGCGCGTGTTGCGCGTGTTGTGTGAGCGTGGTGTGGCCGGGGGCGTGTCGGCATCGACCGGATGCGGGGGCTATGCCTACCGTGGCTGTGGGAGACCTCGATTCGTGCGAATCGAGTCGCTGTCACCCTCGTCCCCGCTCAAGCGGGCGGCGCTCATGGCCGACATCAGAAGGACCGGATGTCCGCGATTCCCGAAGGAACCGCCTCAATGAAGCAGTTCAGGCCCCTCTATGTGGCGGTCGCGGGGTCGATCGCCGCAGCGATCCTGGTCAGTGTCGCTCCCGCGGCCCCGGCCACAGCGACGGTCAGTGGGTCGCTATCGATTTCGCCAACCCGGTACGTCGGTGGTCAAGCCGTAACGTTCGAGGGCAAGTTGGGTGTCTCTGGCGTCCGGAAGATCTGGCTTCAGTCCTACATGGGTCGCCCTGGTGACGAGTGGACCAAGGTCGAAGGCTTCCGCAGCAAGACCTCGGCCAACGGCAGCTTTAAGTTCGCCTACCCCGCGCCGTCGATGTTCGGCATTAAGTACCGGGTTGCCTCGCGTGGCCGCGCGACGCCGGCGTACACCTTCAACGCCCGCTCGCAGGATCTCGTTCTGATCCCTGTTCCCAACTCGTCCGGTGTTGGCACCGGTGAGGCTCTTGCCGACCGTCCGTTCACCATCAAAGTCGACACCACTCCGGTACTGACGCGCCGACCGGACCTCCCGTCGCCAGTCTTCGTGGGTCGAGGTCTCACTTTGCAGAAGCAAGATGCCCAGGGGCAGTGGCGCACGTTGGACCGCACCACGACCGACAGCAACGGCAACGGATCGTTCGTCGTCCCCGCGTCAGACCCGGGGTGTCCGCTCTTCCGGGTGCGTCAGGAGCAGTGGACGAAGGGCGGGAGCAAGGTTGGCTGGTTTCCTTCTTTCCCGACCCCGGTCGACGTCCTCGCGAGTGTCAGCTCGTCCGGGTCATGCGTGACACCACCGGCGGCCCCCAGTGACACGAACGTGCCACCGCAGACAGCTTCGGAGTCTCAGGTCGCGGCGACCGCCGGGGGAGCCAACAGGTGGGGCCAGTCACTGTGGGACTTCGCCTGGGAGAGCGGCCAGTCGCTCACGGATCGCCCGAGCCGGGGGAGCGACCGCCGGGGATGGTGGTTCGACCGCGCCACCGGGCTCGGGCGCGCCAGCCAGCACAACGGTGGTCTGTTGCTCGACAGTCAGCGCCTCTGGTCTGGACGTGGCGACTTCGGTACGACGTCCGCGACGTTGCGGGATAACGCGCGAGTGTACGGCCGCTGGGAAGCGAAGATGCGTCTGAAGCGCCTCGAAACCGGCGCCAACAACTACACGGCCAGGATCGAACTCGTCCCCAGCCGCAGCACGGACTACAACTGCGGGGCCCGCAACATCACGGTTGCCAGCGTGAAGGTGGGGTCTGAGCGCGTGGCCATCGGCGCCCGGAACGGCCAACGCCAGTGGCGGGCGCAGCGAAAGATCGCGTCCCCAGAGGCCAAAGCCCTCGCGTTTGCGGTCGAGGTCGCCCGCGGTCACATCACGTGGTTCTACAACGGAGATGCGATCGGCTCAGTCCGTAGCCGCGCGGCTGTGTCTGATGTGCCGCTGACGATGCGTCTGAGTCTCGTAGGTGACCAGAACCGGGAGATGAACAAGACTTTCTTCATTTCCGACTGGCAGCGGGGATTTGACCTGCACGCCGGCAGGTCCGTGACTAGCGGCAGGTCCTTGCAGCGCAGCAGAAGCTCAGGCGGCTGTTGAGCTTGGCGGTTGAGCATCCGATTTTGCTCACCACGGACTGAGGCGAACGTGGGTACGGGCGATCCGAGCCGCGACGTACGTTGGGTCAACAGCGGCTAGGCTTGCCCGATGTCACGTTTGCCCTGGTGGGGCCTGGTCTCGTCGGCGGCAGCGCCCCTGCTGCTAGCCGGTGGCTGGACGCTCGGCGCGTCGAGGCAGCCTGCGGAGTTCAGCTCGGTAACAGACACGATCAGCGCTCTGGCGGCGCACGGTGCCAGGGACCGCTGGATCATGACCGGAGCGCTGGTCGGTGTCGGGGTCTGCCACTGCGTCACGGCCGCGGCGCTGGGCGGGGTCGGTGCGCGCCAGGGCTTGGTCGTGCTTACCGCCGGTGGAGTCTGCACCGTTGGCGTGGCGGCATTCCCGCAGCCGGTCTCCGGCGGGTCAGTAGCCCACACGACCGTTGCGGCGTTGGCGTTTGGGGCGCTGGCCACGTGGCCGTTCCTGACTGCGCGACGCGAGGCGCCGTTGGTCCTGCGTCCCGGGGGCTCGGTGCCGGCGGGGCTCCTGCTCAGCGCATTGGTGGGCTGGTTCACGATCGAGCTGAAGGGCGGCCAGCGGGTCGGGCTGGCAGAGCGGGTAGCTGCCGGCGCCCAGGCGTTGTGGCCGCTCGCTGTTGTCGCGGCTGTCCGGCTCGGCTCTTGGAAGTTCAGCGGCGGTCGCTGACCTCAAGCACGACCCGGCCAAACAGCCAAGGCATCCCGACATCATGGCCGAGGCGCTACACCCGCTCGACGACGTCGAGCGCCGCGTGCTCTCGATCATGTTGGCCGAAGACTTCCCAGGAAATCCGGTGGCGGTCTCACTGCGCCGGTGGTTCGACCCCGCCAGTGACCTCGTGAGGGTCTAAGCACTGAGCGGACACAGGTGCTGGCTCAGATGACAGCCAGATGACGGAGTGTTCATGCGACCTCGGATGGGTTGCGCCGGGCCTAACTTTCGAGCACCGCCTCAGCCTGGGGGAGGCGTCATCGGAAGGGAAAGCCATGCGTGGTCTGGGTTCGAATCGTTTGTTGGCCGGTCGTACGACGAGGCGGCATCCATGGTGGGGTCGCGTTCGCGACGTCACGGTCGCCCTCAGTCTGGCCCTCGGGACGCTCGCTTTGGTGCCGGCCGCCCCTGCGCAGGCCGCCCCTCCGACCAACGAGCTCTCAGTCAACATCGTCAGCGCCAGAACCGAAGCCCGAGCGTTCGACGGGGCGGGCGTTAGCAAGGGCGATCCCATCCCCGACTTCAAATACGTCATCAACATCGACAACACCGGCAACACTGCCGTGCGGAACCCGGCCCCCGGATCAGGTTGCTCCGCCCAGGATGCTGGCTACCCAGATTCCTGTGACTGGCAGTCGATCGCCGAGCCATCCGGCTGGACCCCTGTCTACGACCAGGGCAACCAGGATGATCTTCCGCTCACCCTGCCCGAGGGCCGGTATCTCATCTCCGTGCTCGCCGACGGCTACAAGATTGACGGGGCGCACTTCTGCGTATCAATGAGCGGCCCGCAGGCGCACATATGCGACAGCCCGCTTGACGGACCGCTCCAGATCACGATGCAGCCCACCCCACTGCCTGACGCAACTCTGCGAGCCTCGGTCTTCGAGGACAACGCGCCGACCAACGGAGGACTCGACACCGGCGAGCAGAACCTCGAGGGATTCGTTGGGCACATCGTCGACACACTCGGCGAGATCCAGACCGACGTCTACGGCAACCCACTGTGCACTCGCTACGAGGGTGAGGACTGGCAGGGCATCGGAGGCCAACCGCCCACGTACCAGATTCCTAACGGCGCCCTCGACCCCACCGACATGACGCCGATCCCGATCCCGGGCAGCGGCGGCGAGTGCCTGAGCGACGCGAACGGGATGTTGGCAATCCCGCACCTCGGGCCGAACCGCTATGCCGTGTCCGTCACGCCTCCGGATGGCCAGAACTGGATCCAGACCACCACCCTTGAGGGCAACCACGACTACGACTTCTGGGCACTCGAGGGCGACACGGGCTTCGACACGACATTCGCCAGAGGCGGCGAGCCAACGCCGCTGCCGATCTTCGGGTTTGTGAAGCCCAACGCAACGAACGGTGTGAGCCTCGACCCGTCAGCTGCGGGCAGGATCAAGGGCTCGGTCGTCAGCATCAAGAGTTACACGCCTCCGATTGGCGGCTCCTACAACTTCTGGGGTGGCAACACGGGTACCAAGGTGGGCGGGCCGATCAAACGGCCTTGGATCTCGCTCATGGACCTGCAGGCTGGCGACCTCGCCGTGTGGGTGGGTCGAGGCAAGGCCGATGGAACCTTCGACATTCCTGGTGTTCCTGACGGCAACTACACACTTGCTTGGTGGGATCAACCGCAGGACTACAACTTGAACTTCATTAACGTCACCGTCGCCGGTGGCCAGTTGGTAAAGATGGGACAACTCCCACTGAACGGCTGGTGGACCGAGTACAGCGGATATGTATTCAACGATGCCAATCGCAATGGTGTGCGCGATCCGGGTGAGAATGGCGTTCCGAACTTCACACTGACCATCCGGCACAGGGAGAACAACCTGTACGACCGCGGTCAGAACACCGCAACCACCGACAAGAACGGCTACTACTACTTCGAAAGTGGCTACCCGATCGGTGAGTGGACCGTCATGGAGGCCTACAGCGACAGCTTCTACACCACAGGGCTCACATATCAAGCCGACAACCAGGAAGACCCCACCACGGTGCTGGGCGCCGGCGTTGACATCAGCTCGCTGCCGATCATCGGGCTCAGCGGCACCGTGGACTGGGGTGTCCACGCTTACGACCCCAAGGGAACCAACGGTGTCGACCCACGGAACGGCGGCATCGTCGGAACCGTGAGCTACGACACAACACGCAACGAGCTCGACCCTCGCTACGCAGCGACGGAAGACTGGCAGGTCGGCATTTCCGGAGTTGACGTCGAGCTCCACGCACCTGTGGACTGCCCTTCGGGTCAGCCAGGTGGGACTGCAGCCGCACCGTGCGACGCTGACGGGATCTACCAGCTCGGCGCTGACGGCTCGTACCTACAAGGCAAGCTGCTCAACAGTTATGTGACCGAGTCGTGGGAGCGTCCGACCGGATGCACGGCACGTGATGTCGACGGGAATGCGCTCATTCACGGCGTGGACGAGAATGTGCTGGCCGTCAACCAGGAGATAAATGGCCCGTGCATTTCCAGCTTCATGCAGGGCATCCAGTTTGGTCCCTACCCGACCGACCAAGGCACCCAGGACGCCAACTTCGGTGCCGCGGTCAACGGCAACTACGGCTTCGGCGATGGCTGCTTCAACGGCAACCTCGACGCGACCGACCCCGCCAACCCCAACTGTGTTGGCGGTACGTTCGAGGCTCTTGGCGCAGGTGACTACCTCGTCCACGTGGTGGCCCCCGAGGATGTCAACGGTGACCCCGAGTTCAAGGCGACCGGTGAGGAAGACATCAACATCGGCGACGGCGACCAGCTGGTCCCACAAGTGCTGCCGCCTGCATGCGCCGGACCACTGCACACGGTCGACGTTCTCGATCCGACGAACACCACTGATGGGTACCCAGCGGTGGTTGGCTCGGCCGACCCGAACGACTCGGTACCGGATGGCGTGACAGTGCCTGCGTCGACTCCCGTCGACAACTCGACCTTCGTCGGTATCGGCGGATCGCCTTATGAGGGGACTACCACCCCGACCTGTGACACCAAGCTGGTCGAACTGAAGAACGGCAAGTCAGTGGCACCGATCTTCAATGTCTTCAGCGACGTGCCACCGCCCGCTCGGTTCCGGACCGTCATCATCGACGACCTCAACTTCTCGACCGACCCGCGCTCGATCATGTACGGCGAGAAGGCCGGTCTCGCGTTCGCACCGGTCGGGATCTATGACTTCAACAACGACCTGCAGTACACAACGGAGACCGACTTCAACGGCATCTACGACGTTCTGATGCCGTCGACGAACACGATCAGCTGTCCGACACCATCGGGCATCTGCGCGAATATGTACCGCGTCGTCGCCAACGACCCGGGGATTCCGGGCAACCTGAACCCGAACTACAACCCGCGCTTTGCCACGCATGCCGCGGGCGCGGAGGGTCTGGTGGGCGCCAGCACCTTTGCCGACCTTGCACCCACTCAGGTCGGGGTCACCATCGAGACGCCAAACACCGGTATTTCGCAGGCAGTGACCTGCCCGGTCGACGGTGCGACTCCACAATTGTTCACTGTGACGCGTCCCTACGTGGATGTCGACGGAAGTGCAGGCGCTCGCTCGTTCACGATCAACGGTCTGGGCTTCGGAAATGCTGGCGACGTCACGCTTGACGGGACCAGTGTGCCCACTGCCAACTGGACGGACACCTCGATAGATGTCACGGTGCCGCTCGGCGCGGACGTGGGACCGAAGCAACTCCTGGTCACCCGAGCGAGCAACGGTCAGTCCAGCACGAACGGGCTCACCATCCATGCTCTCGGCGCCAGCTACAACCCGACTCTCTACGAGGTCGGTCCTGGGCACCCGTACGCCACCATCCAGTCTGCGCTCGACGAAGCGCAGGCCGTCGCCGGCGATAACCTGGTTGTCGTCTACCCGGGAGAGCCAACCCCGAACAACCCACGACTCAACCCACGGGGCGCGTACTTCGAGAACCTGGTCATGGCCTCCCCGGTCAAGCTGCAGGGTGTCGGCCCGGGTGGGTTCCAGGGCAACACCTACGTGCCCGGTTCGATCATCGACGCAAGTTCCTACAGCAGTGACAACGGTGTGGCCGCCGACTGGCTGAACAAAGTAGGCGGTCTGACCTGGGACGGCAACCAGACGGTGAACGACGGTGAGGGAATCTACGTCCTCGCTTCACAGAACGGATCCAGCTCGGCAACTCGAGCCGGCGACTTCACCCCTGACTTCATGGCGAGTATCGACGGCTTCGACATTCGGGGCGGAAACCAGAACGGCTTCCCGGGCAACGTCAACGATCTGACTGGCGCCAACACGGGATTGCCTCCGAACATCACCACCCAGGGTGGTGCGATCTTCGCAAACTCCTATGCCCAGCACCTTCAGATTACCAACAATGTCGTTCAGAACAACGGCGGTGGCTACGGCACCATCCGGATCGGGACGCCTGACATCCCGGCCCCGGACACCAGCTCGCACAACGAGAACGTCCGGATCGCCAACAACCGGGTGATCAACAACGCCGGCACGAACCTGGCCGGCGGCGTCGGGATCTTTGCTGGAGCCGACAACTACGAGGTCGCTGACAACGATATCTGTGGCAACTTCTCCCTTGAGTACGGCGGCGGCCTGACTGTCTACGGTAAGAGCCCGGACGGCAAGATCCATCACAACCGAGTCACCCTCAACTACTCCAACGATGAGGGCGGCGGCATCATGATCGCCGGCGAACTGCCTGCGGTGGCTGGCGACCTTTCGCCAGGATCCGGCCCGGTCGATATCTACGCCAACCAGATCCAGGCGAACCTCGCCAACGACGACGGTGGCGGCATCCGGTTTCTGATGGCCGGTGACTACCCGATGAACATCTACAACAACATGATCGTAAACAACATCTCGACGCACGAAGGTGGTGGCATCGGGATCAACGACGCTCCGGATGTGAGCGTCTACAACAACACGATCATGAAGAACATGACGACGGCTACAGCCCTGACGAGCGACGGCAATCCGGCACCAGCCGGACTCTCGACTTCGGGCAACAGCGACATGCTGCAGGAGACGTTGGCAAGTACCGCGCCGCTGTTCAGCGACCCCAAGCTGTTCAACAACATCTTCTGGGATAACCGGGCAGGTACCCGTTCGGGCGGGGGTGTGACCGGTCTGGGCATCCCGGGAGACGCCAGCCCTGTCAACCATTGGGACCTCGGCGTCGCCCAGCCACAGCTGGGAGAAGAACTGTCTCCGACCAACTCGATCCTTCAGGCGAACAACAGTGGTCACCCGATCGGTCCGGATGGGACCAACAGCGGCGACGATCCGTCGGTTCTCGACGACACGTTCTACGTCTCGGTTAACTTCGCCACCTGGCGGCAGAACCCGGGCTTCGTCGACGCCACCTTGGTGACACTGGATGCTCCGCCTTCGCAGATGGGTGACTACCACCTGAGCAACGGCTCACCAGCGGTCGACTTCGGCGCCGGCGCGAAGGCCGGAACTACAGCGCCAGATGCCGACATCGACGGTGACTACCGGCCCAACGGTGCCGCTGTCGATGCCGGTGCCGACGAGATCGCCGGTGGCACACCACCTCCGGTCTGCCCACCGGACTGCGCTCCGCCGACGGTGAACACTGTCACCTTCGATCCCAACCCGACCGCAGGTGCGGCTTCGGTATCGCTAACCGGAACCGCGGCGGCGGGTGACCCTGCTGACCCGGTGACCGCGGCGGAGTGGTTCACCGGAACCGATCCTGGGAACGGTGCTGGCAATGCCGTGACGGTTTCAGGCACCGGTCCATTCGACCTGTCAGCCGTGATGAACGTCAGCACGTGGGCCAACGGTACTTACCCGATCTCGGTGCGCGCCAAGGGCGCGGCCGGAGGCTGGGGTGCCACCTTCACCGCGGACCTCGTGGTGACACACCCAGTAGTACCGCCGAGCCTGTACTTCTCAACGCGCGGGAACGGCAGTATCCCGGGCCTTTCGGCTCCGTTCGACGACGCCCACATCTACGGTTGGAACGGCACCAGCTTCACGCTGGAGCGGCCCTCGACGAACGGTCCGCTGGCGGCTGGTGCGAATGTCGACGGCTTCGACCGAGTCGACGCGACTCACTTCTACATGTCCTTTAGTGCGACGACCTCACTTCCCGGTCTCGCGAACGTGCAGGACGAAGACGTCGTCTACTTCAACGGGACTTCCTGGGCCTTGTACTTCGACGGTTCGGCTCACGGCATGACAAGTAGCAGCCGTGACCTTGACGCGATCAGCGTTGACGGCTCGACCCTCTACTTCTCAACCCTCGGGAACAGCGGTCCGCCTGGACTGGCTGGCAACCCGCCGCGAGACGACGCCGACATCTACAGCTGGAACGGGACGTCGTACGCCAGGGTCTGGGACGCCAGTGCTCATGGACTCTTGTCCGGGGCCAACGTCGATGGGATTTCGCGTGTGGACGACACGCACTTCTACCTGACCTTCGCTTCCACTCTCACGGCTGTGCCTGGCATGGGTTTGGTCGAGGACGAAGACATCGTCTACTACAACGGTGGCACGAACGGCTGGTCCTTGTTCTTCGACGGAACAGCAGCAGGACTGACCGGCGGCTCCCGAGATCTGGATGCGATCGATGTCCCATGACCGCGAGCGCACCCAGCCGAAAGGAAAGCCAGTGAGCAGAGGAGACGAGGACATGAGCGACGCGATGCGGGTTGATCGGCGTCAGTTCCTCAAGTACGTCGGAGGAGCCGTGGCTGTGGCCGGCACGGCGACCTGGGCGGGGAAGATGCTCCTGCCACAAAGCGTCAATGCGGCGCCGGGTGACTTCGACCTATTCTTGGCCGGCACGGACGGCTGGATGTACCTTCCGCCAACCCCCGCCATTCCTCCCTTCCACCCTGACAACCTTGCACCCAGCCCATTCACCACCTATATATTCGGTTTCCGGAACATCACCGGGCTCACCGACCAGCAGCGCACCAACCAGAAGAACCACGCTCAGCACTCAGCGCCGCTGATGTGGGCCAACCAGTACGACGACGCCCTCGAGAACGAGTTCCGGGTCAAGCTCACCAACCTTGGCCTCGAGCTACGGCCCGACCTTTTCGATGCCCATACCCTGCACTGGCACGGGTTCCGCAATGTGATTCCGTTCTATGACGGCGAGCCTTCTGGCTCGGTGGCGGTTCCGTCCGGACGCGAGTTCACCTACGTCTATCGGCCCCGTGACCCCGGCACGTACATGTACCACTGCCACGTCGAGGATGTCGAGCACGTCCACATGGGCATGACTGGCCTGGTCTTTGTACGCCCGCTCCAAGAAACACGGCTCACCCCCGGAGACAACATCGGCGGGTTCAGCAAGTTCATGTACAACGACGGTGACGGCAGTACCGGCTACCACCGCGAGTTTGCGATGTTCCTCTCGGAGGTATGGGCCGAGTCACACTGGGCCGATGCACACATCCAACTACCGGAGTGGAGCGATTACCGCGCCGACTTCAGTCTCCTGAATGGACGCGTGTACCCCGACACGATCGCTCCGAACGCTCCGATCAACGCCGCGCAGTCGGTCCATGCCCTAGCCGTCGAGACAGACGGGGACGGCTACCTGATGGCCCCCGACGGTCACCCCGAGCTGCAGTACCAACCGCAGTCGTCGCTGGTGCGCTGCAACGAAGGCGAGACAGTGGCGTTGCGGTTTGCGAACCTCGGTTTCCGCGAGCAGGCGATGTCACTTACCGGTATCCGGATGCGCGTGGTGGGCCGGGATGCCACTCCGATGACCGGCCGGGACAGCACCGACACTTCGTACGAGACCGACACCATCAACATCGGCCCCGGCGAGAGCTACGACGTCGTATTCCAAGCTCCTGCGCATAGCGGCGGGAGCGGACATGACACGTACATGCTCTACAACCGCAACTTCACCCGGTCGAACAACCTGGCACCTGGCGGGTTCGGCGGCCAGGCGACCGAGGTTCGGGTCTTCCCCGGCGGAACGATCAGCGATCAGCAGTATCCGAACGACTGGGGAGTCTGAGCCATGACACGTTTCTCGCATCTGCGTCGACCGAAGGGCCGCCGGGCGTTTCGCCTGCCGGCCTCGGCAGCAGCTCTCACCGTCAGCCTGGTCATGATCGTCGGGCTCAGCAGCGCCGGCTCGGCCAGCGCCGCGCCCGTGCCGAAAGTCGGCATCATCTGTACCAACGGTGTCGACGGTCCGAGCGCCAACGAAAAGGTCTTCGACATCACCACGCAGACCGGCTACATCTCGCTCCCCGACGGCAACACCGCTTTCATGTGGGGGTACTCCGCCGGGCACGACGACTTCCAACACCCAGGCCCAGTGCTCTGCGTCAACGAGGGCGACACCGTCACGGTGATCTTGCACAACACCCTGCCGGCGCAGACCTCGATCTCCTTCCCTGGTCAGACCGATGTGTTGGCGAATGGTAGCCCGGCTGAGCCTGAGCCAAGCGGTGGTGGCGCGGTCACCTCGCTTACAAACACCGCCTCAGCTGCGGACGCCAATGGAGTCGGAGGCGGCACGGTCACCTACAGCTTCCTTGCCGATCACCCCGGAACGTTCCTCTACGAGTCGGGCACAGACGGCGAGATGCAGGTGCGGATGGGCCTGTTCGGTGCGCTCATCGTCCGGCCGACGATGGGCGCCGACTACGCGTACAACACCGCGGAGGACCAGTTCGACTCGTCCGAGGAGTTCATGGTGCTTCTGTCCGAGATCGATCCCTACCTGAACGCGGCGGTCGAGGCTGGCAAGAACTTCAACATGAACCGCTACCACCCCAGGTACTGGCTGATCAACGGCCGTGGCTACCCCGACAGCATCGCTGACAACGGAGCGTCGTGGCTTCCCACCCAACCCTACGGCGCGCTCGCTGACATCCAGCCCTACGACGCGACGAATCATCCGCTCCCGGGCATGGCGCGCTACCTCAATGTCGGCACAGAGGACTACCCGTTCCATCCGCACGGGAACAACGGGTTGGTCGTCGGTCGCGACGGACAGCCGCTTGAGGGCTCGGGTGGCGAGGACCTCTCGTTCGAGAAGTTCGCCATCAACATCGGCCCGGGGCAGACCTGGGACGTCATCTTCAAGTGGTACGACGCAGAGGGCTACGACCCGGTGGGCAATCCGGTGAATGTCACCGTGCCGGGACTGGCGAACCAGGAGATCGGCGTCTTCTACAGCGGTAGCCCATACCTCGGTACCCAGGAAGAACTACCTCCGGGAATCCAGACGGTGAACCAGTGCGGTGAGTACTACATCATCTCGCACAACCACGCCCTGTTCCAGATCACCTCATGGGGCGCCAACATGACCGGGCCGATCACGTATATGAAGATCGAACCACCTCAACCCAATGGGTGTGTGAACTAGCCATGACGAGTCTGATGACGCAGAGGCGAACCATGAAGAAGCTGGCCGCATCGATGTTGGCAACTACGACGATGGCGCTCGGTCTGACGCTGATGGCTCCGGCCAGCGGAGCGTCCGCAGCACCGGTGACGATCGACCTGTGGGCGAAGTCAGGAAGCGTGACGCTGCCCGGTTCGGTTGACCCCGTCCCGGTCTGGGGCTACACCGACTCAGCTGCTGGAACAGTCACCGCGCCAGGAGGGCCGACCATCGAGGTCACCGAAGGCGACGTGGTCACCGTCAACCTGACCAACGAGCTTCCTGAGGATTCGAGTCTTCTCTTCCGTGGGCAGAGCATGCCCCCTGATCTGACTGGTGCCCTGGCCAACAACGGAACCAGTAACTTCACTTTCACGGCGGGACGCCCCGGCACCTACCTCTACGAGGCCGGACTGCTACCCGGGGCGGAGTACCAGTCGTCGATGGGGCTTTACGGAGCCTTCGTGGTCAACCCAGTCAACGCGGGTCAGGCTTACGGCAACGCCGAGTCTGTCTACGACCAGAGCGAGGTACTGGTGCTCAGCGAGATCGACCCCGCCCTCAACAATGCGGGCAACCCCGCGCTCTTCGACATGCGGAAGTTCTCACCGAAGTACTCCCTGGTCAACGGCGCGGTATACCCGAACACCCCTGACATCGCCGTGCTCCCCGAAAGCCAGGTGCTTCTGCGCTACGTCAACGCGGGAACGCAGTATCGCTCAATGGCAGCGCTTGGCGCCGGCCAGTCGGTCATCGCGCTGGACGGCAACCCGCTCAACTACCCGCGAAACTACGTCGCAGAGACCTTTGGCCCAGGGCAGACCGCCGACTCGATCGTGACCACTCCTGCGGCAGGTGTCAACGACAGGCGCGTGGCGATCTATGACGGCAGCCTGTTGCTGCATAACAGCAGCACCTCCGGTGTCGGTGGGATGCTTACCTTCCTCACCATCGCGGGAACCCCTGACCCCACTGACACGGTCGGACCGGTTACCAGTGGTGTCAGCTATGTCGGCGACCAGCTGACCGCCACTATCGACGACTCCACCACCGGCGGCGGAACCGTCGATGCGGCTGAGTACTACCTGGACGACTTCACGACGCCCGTCGCCTTCACCGGCGGCCTTGGAACCACGTCGGCGAACGTCGCCGCCACCGTCACGGTCGGCACCGGGCCGCATACCCTGTACGTTCGCGGACAGGACGACACTGGTAACTGGGGCGTCGTCAGTTCGGTGCTCGTCGACGGAGGTGACGGCACCGGTCCGGTGACCAGTTCCCCGACGCTCAAGCGCAACCCTTCGAACGGCTCGGCCGACGTCAAGGTGCACGCGACGGCGGACGACTCGTCGACCGGCCAGTCGAACATCACGGAGGCCGAATACACCATCGACGGTGTCGACCCACAGCCGATGACCGTGAACAAAGCAGCCGTCGTTGCCAGTGTTGACGCCTTGATTCCGTCGGCAACCCTCGATGGGCTCGCCGAAGGAACCCATTCGGTAGGCATCCGGAGCATGGACGCGTCCGGTAACTGGGGCGAGCCTGTGACGATCGATCTGGTGCTCGACAAGACCGGGCCGGAGGTGACCGACCTCACCGTCGACCCGAACCCGAACAACGGGACGATGGCGATCAACGACAGCACCCCGGCAGTGCGGGTTCAGGGCTTGTTCACCGACCCGATCTCGGGCGGCGTCAACACCGAGATCCGCCGGGCTGAGGCATTCATCGACGTTACCGGTGCCAACAACAAGGGTATCCAGATCGGCGCAGAGGACGGCGTGTTCGACAGCACGTCGGAGATCGGCTACGCCGACATCCCGCTGTCCACAATCGCGCAGCTCACCAACGGTGACCACACGATCTACGTCCACGCGCAGGACAAGGCGCGGAACTGGAGCACCGACTTCTTCCAGGTGACTCTGACGATCGACAAGGTCGGCCCGGTCGTGAGCAACGTGAACGTCGCACCGAACCCAACGGGTGGTGCCGGGACCGTCGACCTCACGGCTACGGCCAACGACGTGAACAGCACGGTCGCTGCTGCTGAGTGGTGGATCGCACCCAACCCAGGCACAGGCAACGGCAACGTGATGACGGTGATCGGGAACGATCTGTCGGCCACGATCGACGTCAGCACCTGGGCGCCTGGAAACTACCGGATCCGGGTCAGGGCCAAGGACTCCTTGGGTAACTGGGGACGCCGTGGCAGCGTCGTTCTGACGGTGAACTGATGAGCGTCGACACACTGCCGGAAGAAACCGCACCGGCGTCCGAAGAGCCGAGTATTGGTCTCGGGCGTCGCCGCTGGGTTGCCGTCGGTCTGGTCTTCGTGCTGGTCATCGGTCTGGTCGGCTTCTGGTTCCTGCGACCTGGCAGGGCAGCTGACGTCAGATCGGGCACCGAGGTCGTCACGTCGCAGGGGCTGGCCGCCCGATACGGCATCGATGTCACGCTCATTGGGGTGACCGCTGCTGGCGGCATGATCGACTTCCGATACCAGGTGGTCGACCCCGACAAGGCCGACCAGGTGATCCACGACCTGGACATCTTCCCGAAGATCGTTGAGGAGGATACCGGCGCCACCTTGGTCATGAGGTCGCTGCCACACAGCCACAACCAGCAGCTTGAGCTCGGTGGCAACTACTTCTTCCTCCTTCCCAACGCGAGCAATGCCCTTCACCCGGGGTCGTCCGTCACGCTGGTAATCGGAGATGTGCGTCTCGAGCATGTGATCGTCCAGGGATGACCGTTCGAGGGGGGCGCTGGACGGCGATCGCTGCGGTCGTGATCGGTGTCTTCCTTGTCTCGGCGCCGGTGGCGTCCGCTCACAGCGAGCTGGTGCGGTCGGATCCGCCAGATGGCGGCACGGTTGCGGTGGGCCGATCGACCTTCAGTCTCACTTTCACCGACCAGGTCGACCCAGTGTCCAGCAACTTCGAGTTGCGAGACCAAGAAGGTCACACCTTCGACATCGCGCCAACGTCGGTCGACGGCGACTACGTTGAACTCGAGTCGGAGTCGCTCGCCGAGGATATCTACGTCCTGGACTGGCAAGTGGTGGCTGCGGACGGTGACCAGTCGAACGGTTCAGTCACGTTCGGGGTGGGCATCCGGCCCCCGCTCTCGGCCGGATCGGCTCGAGAGGTCCCCGATGTCTGGGACCTGGCGCTGAGCTGGATCAATCTCAGCGCACTCATGCTGATGATTGGCGCATTGGCTGTCGCGGGCCGCGTCCTGGCTGCCGCCAAGGTGGACGAGCGGCTTCAGCGGCGGGCCAGACGACTCGCAGCAACTGCCGGCGTCGCTGCCGTTGTGGCTGGCGCCCTGATCGTGCTGGCGCGCACGCCCCGTGGCTCTGGCCCACTCAGCGAATGGGCGACGTCGATCTGGGGGACGCTCGCTGGAACCTCGTGGGGCCAGCTCTGGACGGGCCGCGAGCTCTCGCTCGTCGTCGCCGCGACGTTCCTGCTGCTCTGGGCCAGACGCCCGGTCCGCGACGTCCGGTACGAACGCCTCGCAGCAGCCGCACTGGTTCCAGCCGTCGTCCTCGGGTCCCTCACCGGACACTCCGTCACCCTGCCGAGCCGGACGCCGATGGCCGCCGCCGCATCGGCCACTCACCTGGTTGCTGCTGGCATTTGGTTCGGGGGACTGGTCGTTCTGGTCATGTGCGTCGTGCCCCTTATGCGACGCAGCCCCGACGACAGGGGTCCGATCCTTTCGACGGTGTGGCGTCGGTACTCGCCGATGGCAGCGGTCTCGGCCGGGCTGGTCCTGGCGTCCGGACTCTACCTGTCGGGCCGACACCTGCCAGGGCTGAGCGACCTGACTGCATCGTCGTACGGCAATGCGCTGAGCGCCAAGGTGTTGCTGTTCGTCCTCGCGATCGTCCTCGCCGGCGTGAACACCATGCTGGTGAACCCCCGCGTCGCTCTGCCCGTCCAACGGCTGCTGAGCATGCCCGCAGGATGGGCGCCGATCAGTCTTCGGCGGTTCACCACCGTGGTGACCGCCGAAGCGGTGGTTCTGGTCGTCGCAGTCGGAGCGGCCGCCTGGCTCACCTCGGTTCCCACCGCACGCGAGATCGAGCTCGCCGGTCAAGTCACGGCGCCCCAGATTGCGACCGCGGACGACCTCTTTGTGTCGTTCGAGGCTCTGCCTTCCGGCGAGGACCAGGACCGCCTCATCGTCCGCGCAAACAACACGGTCAAGACGAGCGAGCAGCCAATCACCTCCGTTGACGTCACCTTGACCGCACCCGGTGGAGAGGCTTTCACCCGGTCGCTCGACGCGACCGAGCCGGGGCGCTACGAAGCCGCGGTCGCCCACCTGAGCCCAGGTGTCTGGCTCACCTCGGTCACCGTCGGCCGTGACGGGCTGCCGCCCACCGAAGTTTCGTTGGACTGGTCGGTCGACGAGCCAAGCACCGGCGCAATCGACCGTTTCGAAGCAGTGGCGACGGTGCTGGCCCTGCTGCTGGCACTCGTCATCGCCGCCTTGGTCATGGCTGGGCTCCGACGACGCGAGGAAGACCTCACGTCGAGAGTGCGGGTCACGGAGCGAGGCCAGCCATAATGTCTGCAGGTCGTCACGGGATGGGCTCAGCCGTCGTCGGAGTTCTCGTCGTGGCCCTCAGCATGACCGGAGTTGGCGCCGTGGCGGCGAAGTCATCGAGCCCCGTCTCCCAGCCTGATGGGACCACAACCGTCATTGTGACGATGCTCGATCAGGCACGGCTCTCGGCCACGGCAACACGTGGCCGTGTCGACGCCGAGCGCACGGTGCGGACCTTGAAGGCGACCGCCCGTCAGTCGCAGGATCAGATTCGTGATCTGTTGAGCCGCTGGGAGGCGGCCGGATCGGTCTCCGAGGTGACCCCCCTGTGGATCACCAACGCCTTGTCGGTCACGGCGACATCGAAGGTGATCAGCATGCTCGCAGCGCGATCGGACGTCCTCAGCATCACTCCCGACGCGATGACTCTCACTCCTACATCCACTGCGGTCGAGCCGAATATCGCTGTCGTCGGGGCCGATGCCGTCTGGGGACAAGGCGCCAGAGGTGCTGGTGTGGTCGTTGCCAGCCTCGACTCCGGGGTCGACGTGAGCCATCCTGACCTGGGCGCTCGCTGGCGAGGAGGGAGCAACAGCTGGTTCGATCCCTACGACGAGCACCCGACGATCCCCACCGACCTCACTGGCCATGGCACCGCGACCGTCGGCGTCATGGTGGGAGGGAGCGCAGGAGGAACCGCGATCGGTGTCGCTCCCGGTGCTGAGTGGATCGCCGCCAAGATCTTCAATGACCGGGGAACGACGACTGCGACCGCGGTGCACCAAGCCTTCCAGTGGGCGCTCGACCCAGACGACGACCCCACTACAGACGACGCACCCGACGTGGTCAACGGATCGTGGTCCTTGGGCTCAGGGCCGGGGTGCGATCTCTCGCTGCAGCCTGATCTGCAGGCGTTGCGCGCCGCGGGGATTGTTCCGGTGTTCGCGGCTGGCAACTTCGGTCCAGGTGGCACCTCCAGCGTGAGCCCGGCCAACTACCCCGAGGCTCTCTCGGTGGGAGCCGTCACCAACAGCGACCTGATCTACTCCGCAAGCAGCCGGGGACCGTCCACGTGCGGTGGGCGTACCCGCGTGTTTCCCGACGTGGTGGCGCCAGGAGTGAACGTGACCACCACCGACCGGTATGGCCTCTACCAGACCGTCTCGGGCACCTCCGTCGCTGCGCCGCACGTCTCGGCAGCACTGGCCTTGCTACTCGGGGAGAGCCGGGGGCTACCTCGGGGTGCTCAGGAGGATGCGCTCATCTCCGAGACCGTCGACCTTGGGTTGGTGGGCCCTGACTCGACCTTCGGCGCTGGCCGCATCGACGTGCCTGCAGCCCTGGCGGCGCAGAGCTCGATGCCAGGTTTCTCGGTGGCTACGTCGACGCCCGCGGTGACCGTGAACGCCGGATCGAATTCTGACATCGAGGTGACGGTGGCTGCTCGCAATGGGTTCTCCGCTCCGGTAACGATGTCGGTGTCTGCCCTGCCGGCTGCCGTAGGAACAGCCGTCATCACCCCGGGGTCCGTGGCGGGCTCGGGCACCAGCACGCTGCACCTGGACCTGGCCCTCTCTGCACCTGCGGGCACGTACCCCATCACGGTCACCGGAGTCAGCGGGACCGCCGTCGACCGTGCTTTGTTGAGCGTGACGGTCCCCCCGCAGGACTTCACACTGAGAGCCACTCCGTCAACGAGGTCGGTCCTACGCGGTGACGCAACTTCCTTCCGTGTCTGTCTCCTGCCGGAGGGCGGCTTCGCCGGTGCGGCACGCCTCTCCCGACAGGGCCTTCCCTCGGCAACGACTGCTCAGTGGACGCGCAAGAAGGTGTCGGGCAAACGTTGCTCTCGCTTGAAGGTGGTGACGACGGCCGGAACGCCGAAGGGCACTCACCGCCTGGTCATTCGTGGTCGAGCTGGGAATTTGGACCGGCGTACCTCGGTCACGCTGGTGGTCGGTTGAGCCGGGCGACCCGGCCTCACGCCTGGAGGTGACGCACCGATCCCCAGGTGTCGGTGCTCAGGTCCTCGCTCACGGCGTCGCGCAAGTCGATGCTGATGTCGGCGTCGCCGGTCGAACGGGCGAGTGGCAGTTGGATGGTCAGTTGAGCGCCACCCTCTGCGGCGATACCGACGTCGATGGTGCCGCCATGAGCCTCGACGATGCTACGCACCGCCGCGAGTCCGAGCCCGCTGCCCGACGATCCGTTCGGTGCCTGCCGGTGCCAGTACCGCTCAAAGATCTTGTCGCGATCCTCGTCGGCGATCCCCGGCCCCGAGTCGGCCACCTCGACGATGCCCACAGAACCTTCTTGGCGACACTCGACCCGAATCGTGTCGTCAGTGGCCGTGAAGTTCAGGGCGTTCTCGATCAGGGCGTCCAGGACGATCTCACAGTACTCACGGTCGACGCGTCCGCGAACCGGAGTGGGAGCCACGATGTGCCAATTCCGAATCGCGGCCGGAGTCCAGTTGAAGCCAATTTCAGTGACGAAGCCTGCGATATCTGTCTCCTGTCGGAGCAGGGCGTCGCCGCGGTCGAGACCGGTTAGGGCGATCAGCCGTGCGCTCATTCGAGCCATCCGGTCGATCTGCGCCTGGACGACCTCAAGGTCACCTTTGGTCGTGGCATCGGTGAGCTCGTACTGCATCAGCTCAAGATGGCCGCGGGCGATCGTGACTGGAGTGCGCATCGCGTGGCACGCATCACGCAACAGCTCACGCTGCCTGACAAGCGCCGCCGCTCGCTCGCTCGCCTGGTCCTGCAGCTTTCGGTTCGCAACCGAGTGGCGGTGGGCGTGCCAGATCATCGCCGCCACGAGGGCAGGCATGAGCGGTACTTCGATGAGCTCGGCAGCCTCGATGTCGTCGCTCTGCCAGTGGGTCACCATCGCAGCGCCAGAGACGACAGAGATCAAGACGATCAGCACGGTGGTCTTGTGCAGGGACCATATGCGGAACCCGTAGACGAGAGCTACTGAGAAGAAGAGCAGATGAAACGGGATGGTCTCTTGTCCGGGGCTTACGGCCATCCATGCCAGCATCGCAGTGCAGAAGGCGCCGAACAGCACGTCGATAGTGACGTGTCGGCTAGGCGCTTTGAAGCTGGTATCCGACATTGCGCACCGTCTTGATGACGTCGTGGGGCATCTTCTTACGGATTCGTCGCACGTACACGTCGACCACGTTCGTGCCCGGGTCGAAGCTGTAGCCCCAGACCGAGGACAAAATCTCTTCTCGTGTGCACACCTCTCCGTTGTGCCGCATCAGATGCGACAGAAGCAAGAACTCGCGGCTCGACAGCATGGTGATCTTGTCGCCGATCCGTGCCTCGCGGCGGGACAGGTCAAGGGTCAGGCCTCCGCTGGTCAAGGTGGGGTTCACCGAGTTCGCGGGAGCACTGAGTCGGTACTGAACGCGGATTAACAGCTCGCGTAGGGCAAACGGCTTGGCGAGAAAGTCGACGGCGCCGTGTTCGAGGCAGCGGATCCGGGTTTCGACGTCGGCCATGGCGGAGAGAACGAGGACCCGTTGGTCCGGGATCTGCGCCATGAGTCCGCCGAGGACCGCCTCGCCGTCGACACCGGGCATCGCGAGGTCCAAGATCACCAGATCGGGGGGTGAGGCGATGGCTTTCCCCAGCCCCTCGAGCCCGCTGCTCGCTGTGATCACTGCGTAGCCGTTGTTCTCGAGGGCACGCGTCACGAACCGCAATATGCCGGGCTCATCGTCGATGACGAGAATGCGTGACATGAGCCCCCCTCACGTTCGTTACTGCCGGGGACCACTGTCACCTCGATCGGGCGCGTATGTGAACGGTTTGAAACGTGATGGTCCACATGGGTGCCCCGCATGGCCGATATGGCGGACCCCACAAGGAGGCAGCCGACACTCTGTGTGACCCTCCGACTACCAAGAATGACCTGTGGGTGTGCGTCCCGGGTTGTGGATCCGTCAGCGCGTCTCCTCCCACGTCCAAAGCCGCCGGTCGCCGTGTCGAGTGCCGCGGCCAGAGCGTAACGGTTGCCCTCAGGGCTAGCGTCCCACCGATCAGCTGGGCTGCGATGAACGTCGGCACACTGGCGGGGGCGATCCCGGCGACGGGCACGTGTGCCTTCTCAGTCGGAGAACACGACGGGTCAGACCAGAACCTGAGAGGCGTCGTGGGTCTTGGCTGCGGCGCGTCCGGCCGGTCCGGAGCCGACGCTGATCACTTCGTGGATGTTGCTCGCGATGCTGCTGCCTTGGCATCGATCTGGGCTACCAGGTCTTCGATCCGGGTGTGGATCTCGGTGCGGATCGGGCGTATGTCTTCGACCCCTTGTCCGGCCGGGTCGTCCACGACCCAGTCGAGGTAGGTCTTTCCAGGGAAGAATGGACAGTCATCACCGCACCCCATGGTGATCACGTAGTCCGAGGCTTGCACCGCCTCGGTGGTCAGCACCTTCGGCGTTTCGGCCGAGATGTCGATGCCTTCTTCCAGCATCGCCGCCATGACGGCCGGGTTCACGACGTCGGCTGGCGCCGAACCGGCGGAACGGACCTCGACCCGCTCCCCCGCGAGGCGGGTGAGGTAGGCGGCGGCCATTTGCGATCGGCCGGCGTTATGGACACAGACGAAGAGGACTGAAGGCTTGTCGCTCACGGTGACGGCCTTCTTGGGAGCCGGGCGGACAGGCATTCAGCAGCAGGCAGCCGCCGCCGCGGAGGGAGCACCAGCTGCGATGTCGGAGAACCCCGATGCCGGTGTGCAGCAGGCGGTGTCGTTCTTGTCGCATGTGGCCAGGCCGGCGTCACGCAGGCGCGATGCCCCGGCCGCTACCTTCGCGACGGACTCGACCTCGACGCCGAGGTGGTTCAGTGCGCCGGCGACGCCCGTTCCGCGCGTATCGGCCGGGACCTCAATGAGGACGAGTTTGAGCGGCGGTTCGGCAAGAGCGAAGTTTGCGTAGCCGGGGTGCCGCTTGTGCGGCTCGACTCCGAACATCGTGGAGTAGAACTCAACCGAGGCCTCAAGATCGGACACGTTGAGCGCGAGTTGGACTCGAGACATTACTGGCATCCCTTTCGGCATCGATCATCGTCTACATTGACCACTGTCGAACTTAGGACGGACATTGACGCTTGTCAATGTCCCAGCGACAAGCCATGGCGCGAAGGGAGCTGAAGTGGCAACGAAGGCGAGGCGACGCCAAACCCTCCCGCTGGTGTCCGGGCCGGAGTGTTGCCCATCAGGGCTCAGTGAGCCCATGAACCGAGAAAGCGCCGAGGGCCTCGCGCGCCTTCTCAAGGCCATCGCCGACCCTGCACGCCTACAACTCCTGGCGCTCATCCGCGCTAGCGACGCCGGCGAGGTCTGCGCGTGCGACTTCACCGAGCCTCTCGGTCTGTCCCAGCCGACCGTCTCCCACCACCTCAAGATCTTGACCGAGGCTGGCCTGATCAGCCGGGAGCAGCGCGGCACGTGGGCCTGGTTCTCGCTCGTGCCCGAGCGCATCGCCGAGGTGGCCGCAGTGTTCGGCTAGTTTGCCGCCGCCCGTGTGAGCCGCTCAACTGCTCCGGGACTCAGCACTGAACAAGGGATGAAGCCTTGCGGGCGGATCTTGACCGCTCAGCAATCGATGCCAGGGTTGGTTGCCGGAGGGAAACATGCGGGCGGACTACCGTCGCGTGGCTGCTGCTTGCGGACTAATCACCGTGCTGATGTCTGGATGTCGGTTCCCGGAAGAGTGTGACATTTACCCCGGCGCCCACGATGCTGTGACATCGGCGATGTCAACGCCTGCTCCGTGCGAGTTGAGGCTCTCGTTTGGGGGGCGCACTTACATCTTGCGAACGGATGCCCTCGTCACCGATGTGGGCGAACAAGTCAGCGGCATCGAAGTGTGCGAGTGTCACGACACCCAGACCAGTTCGCAAGACGACCAGAACGACCTAGCGATCGTGCGGGCGTTCCGGCTCGGTGCCTATTGCACCAGCGACGCGATAGCGGTGGAACTCGAACCGGGTGAGCAACTGATGGTCTTTGAAGCCAAGGACGAAAGGGCATCGCTCTTGCGCTCAACCGACCAAGTCACAACACCCACCCCTCCGTGAGCGAGGTTGCCACCGGGTCGACTTTTCCCGTTCACGTCGGTGTGCGAAGTTGGCGTCATGGTTACTTCGCAAGATCGCACTGACGACGGGCGTGAGAAGTCGTCCACCGAGTCGGAACTGGCCGTTCAGTTTCCCGGCGTCTCTTTGGACGTGATCCACTGCCTCGTCCAGGAGTCGTACGACAGGCTGACGCCGGCCAAGGTCCACAGCTACCTGCCGATTCTCATCTCGCGTGAGGTCCAGACTGAGCTCCGGGTCCGGCTCCCTTCTTGAGCGCCAGCGCCACTGCGGTAGGGGTTCACCGAAGGAGTGCGAGTCATGGCGAATGACAAAGGCGTGGTTGAGCTATTCCGCCTTACCTGTCGCGGGTCGGCGCGGTTCTGGCCGAGTTGGCGGCGGACCTGATCTTGGTCGACGTGCTCACCGAGTTACCCATGTGGGTGGCCCACAATTTAGACAAGCCAGTAGTCGTGGCCCCGTACAACGCGGTGGGGCCTCGCCGCGCAAGGGCCTCGAGTCTCGTCGCCGCGTAACTCGACGCCCCGCGGGTGCGTTAAGCGTTCAATGGGAGTAGTCGGGCGCGACTTGATGGTCGCCGTCCTGTCGGCGCTGACCGCACTCTGGGCCTTGCGACAAGCCCGGAGCGGTTTGGCCATCAACAGTGGGAACTCGCCGAAGTGGGTGACCGCTGGGCGTTGGCGGTCCTTTTGTGTGGTGCGCATCTAGTGTCGCCGACCTTCGCGACGCCGACGTTCCTGCACCAGCTTTTCCGCGTGAGCTATCCGAACAAGAGTAATGGTCAACATTTGCATGACACCAATGTTGACGCCTTGACTGAACGGCTCCCCAACTGCGGGGACGCGCCGATTGGATGGGCGCCGAACTCTCAGGGGCAGGAGAGGGGCCTGTGAGTGTCGCACTGCTGGCGGACCGGCGACGTTCCCACTGTGTGGGTCGTCAGTGGGGCCTCATAGTCGCTCAACCGTGATGACAAGGTGCCTGCTGCTCACGTGGTATCCGTTGGTTCCCAAGAGAGCGGGATCAAATTCGAGCGTCAGGTCGTAATACGTGCTCGGCTTCAACCCGCGGATCATCCACTGAAATGTGCTGGACCCAGACCGCGCCATCGGTAGGCGACGCTCACTCGGAAAGACCTTCAGACTGCTACCTGGACGGTTCGATGTCGGCGCATCACCTTGGCGTCGCTCGTCGAGACGTGGCTTGATCGTGAATTTGTCTCCAGCGCTCGCCCGATAGTCCATCGAGACCGTGAGCAGCGCCTTGTATGAATCACGGTTGGCATTGAAGTTGAACCTAACTCGCTTCATCAGCCCAATCGAGCAGAAGTCACTACCACACTGGATTGAGGGACCGGATCCAACGGTCGCCACATATCGGGCGCTTTGCTCGGTGAAGTGCGTCCTCGCAGTAGGGATGGGGTTAGGCGAACCGAGCCGGCTCCAAGCCGCCAGTGCTGCCACCGGGGTGGCCGCCAGCACGATGGCAACAAATCCGATAACCCAGAATCGTCTTCTCATGAGATCTCCCTCTTGCAGCGATCGAATGCCTGATGGAGCAGGCGTACATTGTTGCCTACCTGACCGCACCCGAGACCCACTATTGGTGACCTGCCGTCGCGGAGGGCCACGTAAGCGACTCGCGGTCGGTAGCCTTGGTGGCATGAAGCGCTTGGTGGTCTGCTGCGACGGGACGTGGAACAAGCCGGACAGCGAAGCGGTCACCAACGTCGAGAAGATCGCGCGCACCGTGCAGAGCGACCCCAGCGCTACCGCCGGCACACATCAGCTTGTGTACTACATCAGCGGAGTCGGCGCCGGGAGCTACATGGCCGACAGACTCCTAGGGGGTGCGTTCGGATTCGGGTTGTTCCACAACGTGATCGCCAGCTATCGCTTCCTCGCCCAGAATTACGAACCAGGCGACGAGATCTTCATCATCGGCTTCAGTCGCGGTGCGTACACCGCGCGGTCGGTGGCCGGCATGGTGGGACGAGTCGGCCTACTCACCAAGGTGTCCCTCGTCGAGGAGAGGCTGCCAGCGGCGGTCCATATGTATCAGCGAACGAAACTGCCCGAGGGTGCCTTCGGCGAAAGTGTCGACGAGTTCAGGCACGACCACTGCCACCCCGCGAAGGTGGACTTCCTCGGAGTCTTCGACACGGTGGGCGCGCTTGGCGTACCGGGTATCAGGCGGTCCACGCCGAGGTTCCACCAGCTTCAGCTGAGTGGCCAGGTTCTGCGCGCCAGGCACGCAATGGCAATAGACGAGACTCGTATGAAGTTCGCGCCCACGTTCTGGGAGGCTGCCGAGGACCCTCCGGGCACCCTTGCGGAAGACCCGCGTGTCAAGCAGGTGTGGTTCGAAGGCGCACATTCCGACGTCGGAGGGGGCTACCGCTCTACCGGACTCTCGGACACGTCGTTGTTGTGGATGGCACGCGAAGCCAACAACGCAGGGCTGGTCTTCGATGTGCCGCTCTTGAGCCACTACGTCAACAGCGGATCCGACCCCATCCGACACAGCCCGCTCAATCGGATGTACAAGGTTGACAACCTGATTCTTAGAGCGAAGACCAACCTCGGCACCGGGAAAGGGGTTGGCGCATTCAGTGGCGGACTGCGCCGCCTCACGAACGAGCGTGCCCTCTCGGTGCGGGTTGCCAGCAGCGCAGTCAGCCACTTCCAGGAGGGCGGATACGAGCCGGCCAACCTAACGGCGCTGGCGGCTACGACCAACGGGTTCGAAGGCATCGTGGAGAACGTGATCGCGCTTCCGGAGAAAGGTCTCAACCTCAGCGCCCTCGGCAGCCCACCGGCCGCAGCCGACACGACAGGCTAGATTTCAACGTCGTGCGGCCCGTTGCCCGACCCGGATCTGAGGTGCAGAGGGTTGGTGTGCTGAGAACGCGTCCGTTCGAGCACGATGACCTGTTGGATTTTGGAGGGAATAATCAGTCATGGCTTTTGGTGTTGTTCGCGAGTGGCATGACGAAGAGGGCTGGGGCGTCTTGGACTCGGAGCTGACGCCCGGTGGCTGCTGGGCGCACTTCTCGGCGCTGCGTATTGGGAGTTATCGCCGTGCCGAAGCGGGGCAGAACGTTGAGTTCAGCTACGAACAGGGAGTGCAGGACGGCTATGCGTACCGCGCGTTGGACGTCACCATCGAAGGGGTGCCCAGGGTCGAGCCGGATGTCGAGCCACCTGGACCGGGGTTGCAGAGTCATCTCACGATTGATCGGGATTGAGCGGTACCGCCGTTCGCCGAGCGATCGTGGCTGAGATCGACCCGGCGACGGATGGACACCAGACCTCTGAGCGCCGTACGCAGTTCAAACCCAAGTTGGCCGCGGTCAGGCGACCGCATCGGTGTAGCTAGAGTTATCGGCATGTCCAACGCACAGTTCACACTCATGGCGGGCGTCGAGATCGCCAACGGCCAGGTCGAGGTCCTCAACCACGGGGAGGCCGACGACACCCACGAATACGGGGATCCGCGTGCTGCAGCCCAGAAGTGGGTCAACGCTGGCGCACACTGGATCCACATCGCCGATCTTGATGCAGCTGCCGGTAGAGGTAACAACGCTGCCGAAGTTGCCCAGGCGATTGGCGCCTGTCGTGGGGCTGCTCACGTGCAGTTGGCAGGCGGAATCAGAGATGACGCTTCGTTGGCCGCGGCACTGCGGACGCCAGCGCGCCGAGTGGTCACTGATGCGGCAGCACTGGCTGACCTCGATTGGGTTGCCAGAGTCGGGGTAAACGCAGACGACCGCGTGGCTGTCGGCATCACCGCCCACGGTGCCGAGATCTTTGCCCCCGGATCGGGTGCCCACGGGCTCGATCTCGTCACCGTCCTTGAGAGTCTGAAGGCCGCTCGTTGTCGCAACTTTGTCGTGACAGATGTTGATTCCAAGGGAGTCCGCAAGAAGTCACAGCGGCACGTGTTGGCTGCGGTGTTGAAGCACAGCTTCGGTCACGTCGTCTGCTGCGGGGGCATCTCGTATCTGCAGGATCTGCATGCACTCACTGAGCTCGTACCGCAAGGCTTGTCTGGGGCCGTGGTCGACCGTGCGCTGTACACGGAGGCGTTCACCTTTCCTGAGGCAGCGGCGGCCCTCGAGGCCCGATACGACCTGTACTACTGGGGCCCGCCGAGTTGAGGGAAGCGACCTTGGTTCTGGGCACGCGGTCGAGTCGGGGTGGCCGGTGGCCTCTACGAACGATCCGATGACTGCCTCAGAGGCGACGAAGACAAGTCGGCTGCGGTAGGTCGACCTAGCGGGCGCCGTTGGCCGTTGTGGCGGCGATAGCGCACCCGTCGACTGAGTCATAGGCACCTGCGAGACCCCGTAATGGAATCAGAGCGTCGAAACGTCGAACCGTTGTCCGCTTCTTGGGGTCAGTCACCTGTGCGGTGAGGTATCCCTGGCAAGGCCCCCCACATGGACTAGCCCGGACGGGTTACGGCGTGCGACTTCCCCTTAACCTCTGCGCGGGAAATTGGTTAAGGGGAGCCTATGGGGGCACTAATCACCCCCAGCGTAGTTCTAAATGACTACACCGCTTCCGATAATGCCTGAAACCGGTCAGCGTCTCGCAGGAGGTTCGTGGTGGCACAGCTCAACGCCGTGGTGGCAATCCCGGCAAGCTCCGGCCGTCACCGGCTCACCACCATTCAGCCGGCGCCGGCCGCGACACGCATCGCAAAGGTCACCGGAGGCTCGCGGCCGGTGGGTATCCGCCGTCACCGCGGGGACGCGGCCGCCCTCGTGGCCGGGCTCGGAGGCGGGCTGGCCGTAGGAAGCACCCTGGTCGTTCTGCGCCCGATGTGGGGGACGCCGGGGGGACCGGCCACCGTCCTGGGCTCACTGTCGGCCGTGGCAGGCACCTACCTGGTGCTCATGTTGCTGATGTTGATTTCGCGCATCCCCTGGCTGGAGCGGGAGGCCGGGCACGATCGCATGGTGGCTTGGCATCGGCGCCTGGCACCGTGGTCGCTGCTGCTGATCGCTGCCCACGCAGTTCTCACTTCGATCGGATACGCACGGGGCCTTGGCGTCAACGTGTTCGCCGAGTCCTGGCAGCTGGTCAGCCGATCTCCGTGGATGATGCCTGCCACTGTTGCCTTCATCACGATGATGGCACTCGGCCTGATCTCGTGGCGGCCGATCCGCAAGCGCATGACGTACGAAACCTGGTGGGTGGCGCACCTCTACTTCTACCTTGCCGTAGCGCTCGGGTTCGGTCACCAGATCAGTAACGGAACCCTCTTCACAACGCATGCCGGACTCCGCTACGCGTGGGTCGCCCTCTACGTCGCGGTGGGCATGACCATTCTCGTCTGCCGGGTCGCTCTGCCGGTACGGCGATCGCTTCGCCACGAGCTGCGTGTCTCGCACGTAACGCGCGAGACACCCGGGGTGGTCAGCGTCTACGTCACTGGTCGCAACTTGGCAGCACTCAACGCCAAGGGCGGCCAGTTCTTCCAGTGGCGATTCCTGACGAGGCAGTGGTGGTGGCAGGCCCACCCCTACTCGCTCTCGGCTGCCGCCGGCGACGTGCTGCGGATCACCGTCAAGGACCTGGGTGACCAGTCGAGCTCGTTGGCCTGGCAGCTTCGCCCCGGCACGCGGGTGCTCGCCGAAGGACCGTATGGAACCTTCACTGCCCAATCGCGCACCGGTGACCGAGTGGCCGCGTTTGCGGCAGGTGTAGGGATCACTCCGATCCGAGCCATCTTGGACGATCTGCCGGCGACCGCGGATGTGTGTCTGCTCTACCGCGTCTCGTCGCTCGACAACGCCGCGCTGCGATCCGAATTGGAGTCGATCGTGGCTTCGTCCGGGTGGACGTTGCTGCTTCTGGACGGGCCGACGGAAGACCACCCCATGACTCTGAACTACCTCTCTCGTCACGTGCCAGACCTGGCGGAACGGGACGTCTACGTGTGCGGCCCCGAAGCGTTCTCCGGTTCAGTCATCGCTGCCGCCCGGGCGGCAGGTGTTCCCGAGAGCCGGCTGCATAGCGAGTCCTTTGCCTTCTGAATACACACTGCGATCGAGAGGTTCATCGTGAAACGCGCCATCCTCGTCAGCGCCGGCACCGTTGCCGGGCTGGTTGCCTCCCTGTCTTACACGCCAGGGTTGCTGTCCTCCTTCGCATTCGCCCGTGATGACGGCCCTGGTCGGCATAAAGCAGCCAAGACACCGCAGGTCGCCAGCATGGCGAAGGAGGAGACTGTCGACGCGCAGTCCGAGAAGGCGAAGAACAGCTCAAAGCAGACGAGCGGCACGAACTCTGACGCCAAGAAGAGTGGCGGTAAATCTGGGGGCGGCGCCGAGTCTGGTTCGGCGAGTAGATCGACGCAGCCCAAGGGGTCGGGCGGCGCTGGCACCGCTAATGACCCGGCGCCTTCGCCGAGTTCTGGCAGCGGCGGCAACACCAAGCCTGCTCCCGGTCCGACAAAGCCGAGCAAGCCCAAGCCGAGCCCCAGCCCGACCGAGGACCCGAAACCGGTCACGTACGTCGGCTCGACGGCGTCGACCGCATTCGGTCCCGTGCAGGTGTCCATCGTGGTGCTCGACGGCCGGATCACCGACGCCCAAGCGATTCAGTACCCGAAGGACGACCCCCAGTCGATCAAGATCGCCAACAAATGCCTTCCCAAGCTGAGGTCTGAGACTCTAGCTGCGCAATCGGCTGATATTGCAACGGTGTCGGGCGCCTCCTTCACCTCGCAGGGCTGGATCACCTCACTGCAGTCGGCGCTGTCCAAGGCCAAACTGTGAGCACCCCATCGGTGACGTTCGCGGGGCCCGGCACATGGGACAGGGTCGTCCACATCGAACACGTGTGGGGGACTGTCGTCACGTTTGACGTGCGTGGTCCCGGGAGGGGTGACCCGGCGACGTTTCCCAAAGGTGCTCAAGAGGCGGTCGACAAGGCCGTTCGCTTCCTTCACGACGTCGACGCATGGTTCTCGACATACCGCGTCGATACGCCAATCACGGCGTTGCGTAATGGTCTTCTTGAGCTGGACGACATGCCCAAAGTGGTGCGCAGCGTGCTTGATAGTTGTCGCTGGCTGCGTCACCTCACTGGCGGTGTCTTCGATCCGTGGGCGGCGCGCGGAGGGGTCGACCCATCTGGTTATGTGAAGGGTTGGGCCGCCGACATCGCAGCTCAGCTAGTCGTAGACGATGGATACGACAACGTCTGCGTCAACGCCGCTGGAGATGTCAGCTGTCGTGGCATGCAGGCGCCCGGCGAGCCGTGGGTCGTTGGCATCCGGCACCCGCGTCATTCGAATCAGATCATCCGGACTGTCTCCGCCCTCGATGACGCTGTCGCGACATCGGGTCTGTACGAACGCGGCGCTCACGTCGTGGACCCCCGGTCGGGGAGATACCAGGTGACGCTCGACTCAGCGACAGTCGTAGGTCCCGACTGCGGCATCGCTGACGCGCTAGCTACAGCGCTCTTGATTGCCGGTCCTGATGGACGCCACTGGTTTGCCGACCTCGAAGGCTGGTCTGCCCTACTCGTGTTGGGCGATCAGGCTTCGTATTTTGGTCCCGCGTTTGATACCCAACTCATGGTGGAAGAGAGGCAGTGATGGAGCCAAGCAAAAGCCGGACTTTGGTCACGGTAGTAAGTGTGAGTGCGGCGCTGGCATCGGTGAGTGGTACTGCCGTCGTCGGTCTTGCCTCGATAGCCGGAGCGAGTCAAGGTGCTCGGACCGCCGCGCCCGGCCAGGACATCAATAACGACTGGGGCCAGACGGCGGAAGAGATTGCCGCTGAGATCGGCGCGCAGGTTGCCGCCGCTCCGGAAGTGATCGACGCCAAACAGCGTTATCAGCGAGCCCTTAATGTCGTCGATGTGCGGCGCCAGGCGGTTTCGGATGCCGAACGTGCCTACCAGAAGGCGCTCAAGACTCGCTCGCCGAAGGATGATCGCAAGGCCAAGGCACATTTGGTGGACGCGCGGCAAGCGCTGTCCCGGGCGCTGCGCGATGCTGATGCGGCCAAAGCGGCGTTGGTTCAAGCCAAACAGGACGCGACCATCCGAATCACCGCTCTGCACTACGTTCTCGAACCGACCCCGACCCCGACCCCCACTCCCACGCCGACCCCCACTCCGACCCCGACCGATACCGCGACTCCGACTCCGACCCCGACGATGCTCATTAATGGCACCTTTCTAGGGCTGGCCAATAACACCAACCCCTACGGAACGATGCAGGTGAGTATCACGGTCGTCAACAGCGCCATCACGGTCGTGACTACTCCGGTGTATCCCACGACAAGTGACTCCAAAGACATCAACGCGAGGGCACTGCCGATTCTGCAGTCTGAGGCTGTTGCGGCTCAGTCGTCGAAGATCGCTTCGGTGTCTGGAGCTACCTACAGCTCGAAAGCCTTCAAGGAGTCGCTTCAGTCGGCCATCGTGCTGTCGGGTCTTGCAGGTTGATCGGCGGGGTCTCACGGATTTTTCGTCTGACGTTTTTGAGGGCCAGCCCCTGACCGCGTATGGCCCTGGCGTCCCTTAGGCTACGACTCGTTGATGGACTGACGGGCTCAGGAAATGGACGTCGTATGAAGATTTTCCTAAGTCGGCTTCAGGCTGGCTGGCGGTTGCTGGCAGCGACCACGCTGATCGGCGTCATTGGGGCGTCAGTGGCCGTTATGGCGGCGACGACCGTCTACACGGCCACGGCAACGTCGTTCGTATCGGTGAACGGTCGGGATAGCTCTGTCGAGTCAGCTCTTCTAGCTTCCATGTTTGCGCAGGAGCGGGTGAAGTCATACGAGGACGTTGTCACGTCAGACGGCGTAATGATCGGGGTGATCGAAGACCTGGGGTTGCCGATGACAGCGGGCGAGTTGGGAGAGAAGATCTCCGTCAACAACCCTGACGACACGGTGACACTGGAGTTATCAGCGACCGACCCCAACCCGGTCAGTGCCCAGTCGATCGCCAACTCAGCCGCTGAACAACTGAGCAAGGAGGTCGCGCAACTTGAGACACCGTCGGCGGGTGGAGAGCCCCTCGCCACAATCAACACCGTCCAGCCGGCGCCATTGCCCAGCTCGCCGTCGGCGCCACGGAAGCCGGTCTACCTTGGAATTGGCGCTTTGCTCGGGCTGGCGATCGGTGTCGGTGTGGTCATGGGCCGAGGGAGACGCAAGGCGGATGACGAACCGGTGGCGCTAGCGGAGGTTTAGTCCTGGCTGCAATGTCAGCCGGCCGCAAGCCGCTCGCGCACAGTCCCTCGAATCGTCGATGCGATGTCAGGATGCTGACGCTCGAGTTGACCGAGACTTGTGCCGAACATTGCCCAGACCTCAGCGTCGCCGCGGGCGGTCACGGTCGAAGACCTCTTGCCGTCACCTAAGATCGCGACCTCTCCGAAGAAGTCGCCTGGCTCAAGCACCCTCAGCAGTGTCCCCTCATGGGAGACTTCGGCGCGGCCCGACTTGAGGACGTAAAATACGTAGCCAACCTCGCCCTCGCGAACGATGCTGAGACCGTTTCGGTAGGTCTCGAGAGTGAGTAGATTCGCGATGATGGAGCGCTCGTCCGCATCGAGCCCCGCAAACAGTGTGACGGACTCAAGTTCGCTGCCACTCGGCGCCGACATGGTTCTCCTTGTCTGGGGTCGTCCTAGGCGCGCTATTGCTCGCTGCGCTATTGCTCGCTCGCGGCGATGGTGACCCAGTATTCACCCTGTTCCTGGACATTCACCATCGTCACGCTCATTTGGGCAGGTGTGCCGTCCTCGAGCGTGATGGGCCATGAGCGCGCGGTTTCTTGCCCTGGCCCGAGAACTTCGATGCACCTTGCAAGTGCTTCCCGGCTCGATGCTCCAGCGCCCGCGGGCTGCATATTGGCGGCGACCAGCTCGAGGAACGCCCCGCAGGCCGAGCGAACGGTCGGGGGAGGGAAGGGCGTCATACGCCAGCCGGTTTCGGCCCAGGCCGTTGCGCTATCGGTTCCCCGGGCCGCTGTGTGCACGAGTGCAGTCTCGCCGGCATCGGTCTCTGCGTCCTTCCAATACCCATCGCCTGGCTCAGTCGGCCAGGCTTCAAGCGATGAGGGCAAGGTCAGCGACAGACTCGCGGCGGTCAACTGTTCAACCGGCCCCTGGTCACCGCAGCCAACCAAGAGGGCCGCCAGCGCGAGCAAGGACGCGCCGACGAATGCGCGCCGCCGCAACTACGTGTCGCTTTCAAAATTGACCGGTTCCGCCAGGACACGGCGAACCATCGGCTCGAAGAACTCCAGGGTCTCGGACTCGTAGGCCGGGTCGAAGGAGTTCTGGTCGTAGTTGGCGCAGAAGTCGATGGTGGCTTGGTAGTAAGGGTGGTCCTTGAACCTGTCGCGGGCGTTGGGGTCTGCACCTATGAAGTGGAAGTAGTACACGCCCTGGAAGAGCCCGTGATGTTTGACGATCCAGTAGTTCTTTTCGCTCACGTACGGTCGCAGAACCGCGGCGGCAACCTCTGAGTGATTGGCAGGAGCAAGGTAGTCGCCGATGTCGTGCAGGAGCACACAGACAACGGTCTCCTCGTCCTCGCCAGCGCGGTGTGCTCGCGTGGCAGCCTGAAGCGAGTGATCGAGTCGCGAGATCTGGTAGCCCACTGAGTCGTCCATGGTTCGTAGCCAACCGAGAACGCGATCAGGAAACCCGTGCATCTCGCCGTCCTCGAGTGAGCCCAGGAACTCATAGTCCTCGCGGGTACCGTGCTCCATGGCGGTGAAAGAGACGGTGTGGGACGTCGAGGTCATGTGAGGTCAACTCCAGTCGATGGTGTCGGCTTGTGGGTTCCACTGAGGACATTGTGTCGATCCATGAGGTCGTCCCACTCCATGTAGACATCTTGGAGGTGGCGAGCGCCGCTCGCCGGGTCGAAGGCCCTCCGGCCGTGGAGAACTCGATGCGAGTGGACGGTCAACAGGTCTCCGGAGTTGCACTTGAAGACGATCTTGTAGTGATCGCTATCGATCATCTTGCCGAGTAGCTGGTAGGCGTCGTAGAACTTCCCGACAGCTTCGAAGGGCGCCTGCAGGGGTAATGCCAGCTGGTTGGAGAACCTCAGCGTCTGGACTTGACCAGAGGTGTCAAGCTGGACGAGGGGAGCGGTGGCGCGAGTGTCCTCGTCCTCGCTGAACAGTTGGAACGTGACGGGGACACGGCAAAGCAGGTCGAATGCATCTGGGTTGTCCCTGCGGAGATCCGCCAGCACCGACCATCCGTCGACAAGCGTGCTCTCGCCTCCCGTTGACTCGTTCACCAGGAAGTGCAACAGCTGAACGCTGGGCGGCCAGTGGTAGCTGGGCAGGTCGGTGTGCGGCTTCAGCTCGAGTGGCGTGTGCGCGACGTTGTAGCCCTCTGGGTCGTGCCGCACATTGTGGACGCGTTCGAACGCGGTCTCACGCACGTGCCCGACCACCTCGGCAAAGCGGGCGACCTCACCGTCGACTGACGGAGTGTTGGAAACGATTGCCGCCCCGTACTCGCGCATCGCGTCCAGGTATGCCAGTTGCACCCCTGGTCGCCCCACGACTTCACTGTGCTCGAACCGCGCGGGAGACCCGAGACTTGAAGTCCACAACGTCACCTGGGGCGCCAGCTCCTGTGCCCCGTTGGAGTAATCGTTGGCCGTCAGCCACCGAACGCTGAAGCTTGAGCTGTGGCCGTCGTTCCAGCGCACCTGAAGCGTTGCGGCGTCCTCGTCAAGATGTGCCTCGGACGGCGCGATGTCTGCCGGGATCTCGGCGGTGTAGATGCGGCGTTCAGCTGACTGAGCGACCCGACACTCGTCACACCAACAGTTGTCACGTAGCCAGATGTAGTGAAACCTCGACGTGCGTTCTGCCGTCTTGAACTCAAGGTGACGCTCGGCCAGAGAAAGAGACAGGGTCAGGACCGGCCGGACTGCATCCTGCTGCTGGGTCATCTGCGACTCCTTGGTGGTCAGGACCAGTCTCATCTCTGGAATCGAACCTGACAAGCCGTTCAGGAAATGAGGCGCCGCAATCCTTCGGGCCATCGACGGATGGAGGAATGGTTACTACGCTCGGCGCATGTCCGATGACACCTACACCGTTGAGCGATCCCTCGCGATCTCAGCAACTCCCACGGAGATTTTCGCACTCGTTGCCGACTTCAGGCGGTGGACGGAATGGTCGCCCTGGGAGGGTCTCGACCCCGAGCTGCAGCGGACGTACAGCGGGCCCGAGTCAGGCCCAGGGGCGTCCTACAGCTGGTCCGGAAACCGTAAGGCCGGCCATGGCCAGATGACCATTCTTGAGACGTTCGAGCCGTCGTCGATCACCGTTGACCTCCGCTTCGACAAGCCCTTCAAGGCACGAAACGACATGTCCTTCAACATCGAAGAAGAAGGGTCTGGCTCAACCGTTCACTGGGTGATGTCCGGCCGGAAGACATTCACCACGAGAGTCATGGGCGTCTTCAAGTCCATGGATGCTCTGGTTGGACCAGATTTCGAGAAGGGGCTGGCTCAACTCAAAGCTGTAGCTGAGCGCCGTTAAGGGGCGGGAGCTTCCAGCATCGGTAGGGTTGCCGACGGTTCAGCGTCGGATGTGAGGAGCTCATCGCGATGAAGTGGTCAGCATTGGTAGCGCTCGCGACTGCGCAGTTCGTCATGGTTCTTGACCAGTCGGTGATGAACGTCTCGATCAGTACGCTGGTCGATGAGTTCGACACCACCGTGACAACGATCCAAGCGGTCATCACCTTTTACTGCCTCGTCATGGCCATGTTCATGCTCACCGGCGCCAAGATCGGCGACATCATTGGCCGGCGCCGGGCCTTCATCATCGGGCTGGTGATCTACGCGTGTGGGTCAGCGATCACCGCGATCTCGCAGTCGGTGGCCATGCTGACCTTCGGCTGGTCCGTGCTCGAGGGTCTGGGTGCGGCGTTGGTGCTCCCGGCGATGGCCGCGTTGATCGCGGGAAACTTCGTTGGCAAGGAACGCAAAGTCGCCTATGCCGTGATTGGTGGCGTCGCCGGTGCCGGCATCGCGATCGGCCCGATCCTCGGCGGCTGGGCAACGACCGAGCTGAGCTGGCGAGTGGTGTTTGCCGGTGAAGTGGTGCTGGTTCTGTTCATCTTGGCCATGTCGCCGAAGGTCGGTGACGCCCTGCGTGAGGGGCCGAAGCTTCGCCTCGACTGGGTCGGCACGGTGCTGTCAGCTTCTGCGCTCGGTCTGATCGTGCTCGGAACCCTTCAGTCCAGTACCTGGGGCTGGGTGCAACCCAAGGATTCCCCTCTCGAGCCGTTCGGCTTCTCCCTCACTCCCTTCGTCATCGCCGCCGGCGGCCTACTCGTGTGGGCTTTCGTGGAATGGCAACGGCACCGCGAGAGCGCGGGATTTGATCCCTTGGTGCACCTCGCCCTGCTCAAGATCGTCCCCTTGCGATCGGGGCTGATGGGGCTGTTGTCGCAGAACTTGATCCTGATGGGCATCTTCTTCGTGGTTCCGCTCTACCTGCAGGTGGTACTCGGCTACAACGCGTTGGACACCGGGATCAAGATGCTGCCGGTATCTGTGGCAATGTTCATTGCGGCCATCGCAGGATCGCGTCTGTCGATGCGCTTCACCGTTCGGGGCATCGTGCGAACCGGGCTTGTGCTCGTCTTTCTGGCGGCCATTATTTTGATGAGCACCGTCAACTTTGAGCTCAATGAGCAGTCTTTTGCCTGGGCCATGGCTCTGCTGGGAATTGGCATGGGGCTGCTCGCCTCCCAGTTGGGCAATGTGGTCCAGTCCTCGGTGGATGCCTCCGGGCGAGCCGAGGCCGGAGGGCTGCAGTTCACCGGCCAGCAGCTGGGATCCTCACTGGGCGTCGCCCTGATCGGATCCATCGTGATCTCTGGGCTTTCGGCTGCGTTCATCAACAACGTCTCCACCGACGAAGCTATTAGCTCGGAGGTGTCGACCCAGGTCGGGATTGCGGTCGACTCTGGCCTCGATTTCGTCACCGCAGATTCCGTGGCGACAGCTGCACAAGAGGCCGGACTCGACGACGCGACGGTCGCGGCCATCGTCGACGACTACTCGCAAGCCCAGATCCAAGCATTGAAGGTGGGCCTGCTCGTGGCCGCGATCCTTGCCCTGGTGAGCCTGCCATTCACGCGGGGCTTGCCCCATGTCCTTTCCAAGGATGAGGAAAAGCCGCCGGTCGAGGCGGTCTCCGCCTAGCCTCAACCGATGCTGGCCGGGAGGTGCCTATTCCGGATGGTTGGTGAGGTTCCGGTTGATCACACCGATGCGGAACGGGTTTCTGACATTCATGTACGACATGTGCGTCATGAGACCGGCTGAAGCGTGCGCCAGGATGTGGCAGTGGAACATCCAGTCGCCGGGGTTGTCGGTGGTCACCTGAACGATGAACTCTTCGCCAGGGTGAATCTCTAGAGTGTCCACCCACCACGGTGACCCGGTGGACGGAGCGCCATTGCGGTTGAGAACCAACATGTGTTGGCCGTGCAGGTGCATGGGGTGGTCGATCGACGTGTTGTTCTTGAAACGCACGCGGACCGTCTCGTCAGGCTTCACCATGAACATGGGCACATGGGGGATGAGCTCGCCGTTGATGGTGAACCAGGTGCCGTACCTGCCGTCGAGGTACCCGCCCTTCTGACCGACGATGTAGTCGAAGCGACGATCTGCCGGAGGTGTGCTCACCGTCGGGTCGGGCACGCCGTAGCGGAGCAAGTCCAGGTTCTTGGTGGCCGACAATGCCGGCGGCGAGCCACCCCCGAGCACGAGGCTCGGGCCGCTAAGCACACCGACCCGCGCCGAGGACGCACCGCTGTCCAGCACGATGTCGACGCGCCCTGCCGCCGGCACCTCCACCGACGTGCCGACGCCAACGGTTGTCGGGCCGTTCAGATCGACGCCATCGATGGCTACGACTTTGTAGGCGGAGCTCGAGGCCACCCGCATGGCCGTTTGATTGGTGTTCACGAAGCGGATACGGCGGCCGACAACATCGCCGGTGACCGTGCGCTGCCCTGTTTGGCCGTTGATGGTGTTGCGCCCGCGGTAGCTGTGCACGACCGCCGTCACATCGCGCGCGGCCGGCAGCGGGGTCGGCGCACCTCTTGGGGCGATGACCACCGCGCCGATCAGCCCCTGGGTGACCTGACGTTCGGAGTACTGGTGGGAGTGATACCAGTACGTCCCTGCGTCCCGGGCGCGAAAGCGGTAGACGTGCTGATCGCCGGGAAGTACAGCGTTCTGCGTCACTCCGGCAACGCCGTCCTCACCATTGGGCACATCGATGCCGTGCCAGTGAATGCTTGTTCCCGCCGAGATGTTGCGGTTCTTCAGAATCACCTTCACCAGGTCGCCCTGCTCGGCGTAGACGGTCGGTCCGGGGCTCGTGCCGTTCACCGTGTAGGCCAGCTGCCGGTGCCCAGCAACGTTGGTTTTCTCGAAGGCGGTCCTCATTGTCATCGTCAGATCGGCTGGGCCGTCTGGGCCGCGCAGTCGGGCCACGCTGCGCATCGGACCGCTGTAGTGGCGGCTGCCGCCACCGTAGACGGGCTTTCCCATGTCGTGGATCGAGTACATCTCCGGTAGGAGGCTGTCGAGGCACTTCTGCTTCTTGGCATCGTTGGCAATCCCGCTACATGGGCCGGCTGACGACGCGGACGGGGCGATGACGATGCCGATGGCGGTGAGCGCGAGCACGCTCACCGCCATCGACAAACCATCCGGTCGTCGCATCGAAGTTACTTGCCTTCCACCAGGTGCCACATGCCCATCAGGGCGTGCGGGACTCCATCCTGCTCCTCGCTCGGCATCCAGCACATCAGGAGGTACCGGTAGGACTTGATGTCCTGCATGTGCACCGTCTTGACGCCAGGGGACTGGATGTCGAAGTGGAACCCGCCTTTGCGGACCCACTTGGGATCTTTCGAAGACTCCAACCCTTGCCGAACATCCTTGGCCGTTGTGTCCCCGGCTACGTGGTCACCCTCAAGAAAGTGGATCTCGCGCGAGTGGTTGGTGAAGCTGACCCACTTGCCGCTGAGGGGACCAGAGGTCCTGAACTGGTTGTCCTTGGTGGTCCAGACCTCGCTGTCCGGCTTGGCCATTC
>JBBQAL010000178.1:0-3465 GCA_038316135.1 Candidatus Nanopelagicales bacterium
ATGGAGTTCTGCGATGAGACGCTCCGGGACTACATCGCGAAGCGAAACGGCACTCTCAGCTTCTCGTCGAGAAAGCGGATCGCGCTTCAGTTGCTCTACGGGATCAACTACATCCACGGTGAGGGCCTGCTTCACCGCGACATCAGTCTTCAGAATGTCCTGTTAAAGGTCTACGGCAGCGGGGCCGTGCTTGTGAAGCTGTCGGACTTTGGCCTGGTCAAGTACGCAGCCTCCACCTTCACGCGGACCCAGACCGAGATGCGCGGCACGATCCGGGACCCCCTCATTCACGACTTCAAGAGCTACACGGTGCTCAATGAGATGTACTCGATTGGCTGGGTCTTGTCGTACATCTTCACTGGCCGCGAGGCCCTGGCATCGGCTGGCGACGAGACGAGCCGAATCGTTCAGAAGTGTGCCGCCCACGACACCGCGCAGCGTTACCAAACAGTCCTCGAACTCATCGCAGACGTTGAACGTCTCGACGCGGCGCCGACGGCCGGGCCAGCCTAGAACGGCAGAAACGGATGCCGCTCAAGGCTCTCACTCACTTCGGAGGGCCGCTTCGACGTCGGCGCGCTCGCTGCGCAGTTGCTCGGCGTCGTTGCGCTCAGTCCAGGGACGCAGGTCGGTGACTAGAGGTGGAGCGCTGCGCAGTAACACGAGGGCCGTGCCGAATGGCAGGGTGCGAATCGTTTCGGGTGGCATCACCGGCACGCGCCTGATCGAGCGCTGCAAGGACCGGGAGCCGTAGTCGCCGACCGAGACGGTGTCGGTGCGTTCGTCGCGTTCGCCGATCAGGGCGGACAGGTCTTGGAGGTCGCGCGCTGAGGAGGTGCCGCCGAGGATGACCTTGACGATGGAGGCGTCCCAGATCGCGCCGGCCGCGTGGTCACCCCACTTGTCGCGTGCCTGGGAGAGCGACTGAAGGACCGGCATGGTCGTGATCCCGGTGCCGCCACCTTCGGCCATGAGTACGGGCAGGGACGGCAGCGGCGAGAGGTTGCCAATCTCGTCGAGTGCGAGAAGCAGAGGTGGGTCCAGACGTGCGCCGGGTAGCGCAGCCGCCAGGCGGCGGGCTGTCTCGATCAGGTCTTCGATGAAGGCCGCGACGAGCGACCAGGAGGCGCCTGCTCCGGCGCCTGTAGCGAGTAGGTAAAGGGTGCCGTTGCTGGTGAGGAACTCGACCGGGTCGAAGTGCTCACCAGGCTTGGGCGAGACGGCGTCGAGCACTCGCGGGTCGGCCAGGCATGAGAGCGCGAGGGAGACGCCCATCCAGATCGAATCGCGGGTGCGCGGGTCGGCATGGATCATCGACTCCAGCGAGTCGGCCCACCCCGGTGCAGCCTTCGGACTACTGGACAAGATCGCCACCGCATCCGCGGCGGACGACGGTGAAAGCGTCCAGCCGAACAGCTCGCGCGGCGTCCGGTTGTCGAGGGCCGCGGCGTGGAGCAGAGCTTGGAGAGCGGTGCGGGTCTTTCCTTCCCAGAAGCCGCCGGACTCGACGCCGCCCGTCGAAAGGCCAGTGGCTGAGGCGAGGCCGGTCGCGCGGATCATCGCGGTGAGCGGGTCTTCGCAGCCTCGTACGGGTGACCAGCGCAGTCCGGCTGGCACGCCCTCGGCGAGGCGTTGCGGATCGAAGACCGCGACCGGGCCACGCCCTTGGCGTGCGGTGAGGGTAGCGGCGATGTTGTCGGGTCTGGTCGCCGTGGTGATGACCGCTCCGGGTGCGTCGAGGATCGCGTTGATGACGACGTGGAGGCCCTTGCCAGATCGGGGTGGGCCGAGCAGCAGGATCGAGTCCTCGACAGATGCCCACACGCAGTGCCCGCGGGACCGACCGAGCAGGTAGCCGATGTCGGACGGCTCGGGATTGTCGAGTGAGGGCCGCAACGTCCGACCCCGTGAACGTAGAGCCTTGTGCGAGGCGACGGCTCGTATGTCGCGGCTCGTGGCGACTCCGGCCAACCGCCGGGGGTCGTGCGCGGTCTTGTGCTTGATCGAGCCGATTCCTTGCCACACCACGAGCGTGCCCGCCACGACGGCAGCGACCATCAGGAACAGGACGACCCAGTAGATCCACGCCGGGAGGCCACTCGCCCCCAGGGCCGATCCCGGATCGCCCGGATGCTGGAGGACTCGGAACCCAGCCTCCCAGCCCCCGTTCGGTTGCGCGGCTCCGGACAGCCATGCCGCCACTGTCCCGGCGAGCCGTAGGACAGCGGCGATGGCACCGACTGCGGCGATCAGGGTGAGTCCCAGGTTGACCAGGTTGTCGTCGACTCCCTGCCCGCGAGGATTCACGCGGCACCGCCGCTGACCATGACAGTGCCGGACCTCTGCCCCAGGAACACAACTAGGCCCGGGTGGGCTTCAAGCAGAGCGGGCGGGAGCCGCAGTCGCGTTGTACCGTCACTTCCGGCGACCTGGTGGGCGACCACGACCGCAACCGCGACGTCCTCGTTGGGCAGGAACCCGTCGCCGGACACCTCCCCGATCGATGCCGTCGCCTGGTGCGCGGACTCGACTATGCGCAGCTTCGAGCGATCGGGGGCGACGATGTCGGTGAACGCCGACTTGTCGGCCTCGCGGACCTCGACCCGTACTGCGGTTCCGAGGTCGTCAGCGATGTCATCGAGCACGCGCTGGAGATCGTCCCGGCTGAGCGATCCGTCGGCGGAATACGGCTCGCGGTCGAGCGTGACCGTGAGGTAGCCCAACCTGTCGACCTCGACCTCGACCAGCGGCATCACGACCGGGACACGCACAGGCTGGCGGTCGTTGCGGCGGTACGACGCGGCAGTGTTGAGCATGCTCATAGTCCGATCGGCTCCACCTGTCGCTGCGCGACCGTCTGCACCTGAGCAGCACCGCGCCCGGCGGCGAGGGCTTCGCGGTCGAGCCCGGGCGGGTTGCCGTCGCCGACCTTCGGGGTGTCGAGGTTGTCGAGGATCGTGACGGCTGCTCCACGCACACGTTCAGCTGTCGACTGGACGACCTGGACTGGTGTTCTGCCGGGCACGCTGGACGCCCAGGAGGCGACGTACGGGATCGTGTAGTTATCGGTCGCCAAGCCATGCCCGGCACCGACCATGAGCGCGACCGACTCGGCCTCGACCTCAGCGATGCCTCGATGCATGGCGGCGTCGGTGTTGTCGGGTCCGTGGAGCATGACGTGGCCAAGCTCGTGAGCGAGCGTCTTGACCTGGGCAGCGTCGTCCATGTCCATGCGCACCGACACCTCGCGGGTCAGGTAGTCGGTCAGCCCGTTGGCGCCGCCGATCGACCCCGCGTTGGACACCAGCCGCAGCTCGAAACCGCGCGCGGTGATCTGATCAGCCAGTCCGTCCCACAACCCCTCGGGTGCTTGACCTTGCAGAAGCGTCGGTCGCGGCGTCTCGGGGATGGGTTCGCCGTCGGTCTGAGAGATGTCCCAGACGTACGCGGGCTTGAGCCCGACCA
>JBBQAL010000102.1:0-10327 GCA_038316135.1 Candidatus Nanopelagicales bacterium
GACAACTCCACCTTCCCACCGACCATTGATGCCATCGTGCATGGTGACCTCACTCAGTACCAATGGATGCTGCCCGCCGTGAATGCGGCCGAGGCGCACACAGAGGCAACCGGCGCCGGTGTCACCGTCGCTGTTATCGACACCGGTGTCGACGCCACCCACCCAGACCTCGTGGGTCAGGTTGTCCCCGGTGCCTACATCCAGCGCAACGAGACCACCAACAAGTTCGAGCTGGTGCCAGCCACGACTGTTGAACAGACATCGGACGACTGGTACTTCCACGGTACCCACGTCTCCGGAATTATCGCCGGCGACGACGACGGTAACGGCATCACTGGAATCGCACCCGACGCCAAGATCATGCCGATCCACACCTTCCCCCGCCGCGAGTACATCCGGGAAGTGCAGTTCTGGAAGCTGATCGCCCAGTCCATCGACTATTCCGTCGCACAGGGCGCCGATGTCATCAACATGTCGCTCGGCGGACAGTCCAGCGCCATCGTGCCGACTGACGACAGCGCGAAGTACCTCGAGGCCATCGGAATGCTCTGCGACGCCGTGGACAACGCCAAGGCAGCTGGAACGGTTGTTGTTGCATCGGCGGGAAACAGCGGCGACTGGGGCAACCCGGAAAACGTGCCGGCATCGTGTGACGGCACTTTCACCGTTGCGGCGCTGGGCCCGTCCCTCAACACCACTTACTGGTCGTCGTTTGACGCAGCAGTCGACATTGCTGCGCCTGGCGAGGATGTCCTGTCGGCTGACTCGACGGTTGCCGACCGTTCGCCGACGCCGCATGTGTTCGCCAGCGGTACCTCGATGTCGTCGCCAGTGGTTGCTGGTGTCGCCGCCTTGGTCCTTGAGCAGCACCCGACCTGGACACCCGACCAGGTCCAGAACAAGATCACCGCGACCGCCGAAGACCTCGGCGTGCCAGGGCGCGATCCCAAATACGGCTGGGGTGCGGTTGATGCAGCGAACGCTGTGGGCGCCGTCGCACCCGCGCCGAAGCCGCAGAACTTCTTCGCCACCTGGTACGAGCCTTCGTGGGGCGGAAAGAACGGCGAGGCGGTCATCTCTTGGATGACCCCCTCCAAGGATGCCGTTACTGGGTACACCGTCGACGTCTACACCGACACCACGACGTCGACCTACGACGTCGACGGGCAGACGGTGCGCGCAGATGTCCTGCTCCCACCGGGAGCTTGGTACGTCGTGACAGCGCACACGACTACCGGTGACGTTGTCTCGTATCCGGGTTCCCGATACTCGCGTGATGCTGGTGAACAACCGGCCAAGCTCCGGGACGCTTCGATGAAGCGCCAGGACGACACCATGACGTTCCAGTGGGACCGGCCCAAGCAAAAGGAAGATGTGGATGTCATTCGTGCGCACATCTGGCTCGACGGCGTCAGGCACGATGTGTCCAAGAAGATCACCATCGACCAGAGCCAACCGTTCCCAACAGGCATGAAGATCAAAATGCCAACTGCGGCCCGGTGGTCCGACGCCTACGGTTACCTGGTGCTGTACAACAAGGATGCCGATGGCAAGACAATCGGTGTTAACGGCATGCGCATCAAACAACCGTCGCCGGCGATCTATGGATCACACGTCCAGTCGATCGACAAGGCTGGCACCCGTGCCGTTGAGGTCACCGGCGCCATGAGCCGCCTCAACGAACAACGAGTCTGCGGCAAGAGTGGCTGCTCGGGCGAGTCAGCAGTGTTGGTGGTTGATCGGGGCAACAAGAACGAGCGGATCAACGTTCTGTTCACCTCCCGGGGTGTCTTCCACACGGTGGTCGATGTCGACCGAGGCACTGACGCTCTTCGGCTCCGGATCGAAGGACCGAAGAGTCTCGGCAGCGGACCCTTCACCAAGGTCAACGTTGGTGGCGGTGGCGGTGGCGGTGGCGGGTGCCGTGGCTGCTAGTCAGCCGCGGGCCTCGGCGCGAATCGCTCCAAACGCGATCTGCTGAGCTAGGGCGAGATCGGCGTCGGTGAACGCGTCGCGTCCGTGGCTGCGTGAGACGAAGAGCTCACCCCACGGCGCGTCGCGGTAGACGATCGGTGCGCCTATACCCGCGACGTTCACCATGTTGCGGTTGCGCTGGCCTCCGGCGAGATAGCGGTTGACCGAGGCTGCGGCGGCGACGAACTGACGGTCGACGTGCCTGAGCCCGTCACCCCGATGGTGTCGACCGGCCAGATCTTCGATCGCCGATCAGAGCAGCACCAGCTGGAAGACCTCCATGGAAACCGCCATCGTTACCCCTAGTTGGCTGCCGGCTTGGCGGGCCATGCCCTCGAGCATCTCGGACGGATCAGGGGCTGCTGGACCGAGACCGGCCAGGTACGCGCGGTGCTCGTGCAGAGATGCGAGACCGGCGTCGAAGTGGTCGGTGACCTCCACCGCGTGGCGCCCGTCCGGAGATCCGACCGCCCATACTTGCCGCACTCCTGGCCACGGCTCGAGTCCGGCGGCGAGCAGGTCGCGGAAGACCCAGCGGTTACCGGCATCGCGCGCAGCGTCGAGTGCCGCGCGACCTCCGGCGATGTGGTCGGCCTGATTCAGCATGACGCCGCCGTACGTCTCACGGAAGTTGGTCGTGATGATGATCTCCGGTCGATGCCGGCGGACGGCTGCAGCGATCGCGTGACGAAGCGGCAGTCCGTACTCGAGGGTCCCGTCGGGGAAGTTCAGGAACTCGACAACATCGACTCCGACCGCGGCGCAAGCGGCGCGCTGCTCGGCTTCACGCACCGGGGCGCACTCTTCTGGCGTGAGGCTGTCAATACCCGCCTCACCGCTGGTGAGCAGCGTGTAGACCACTTGCTTGCCCTGACTGGTAAAGCGGGCGATCGCGGCTGCGCCCCCGTACTCCATGTCGTCGGGGTGGGCGACGATGACGAGCGCCCGCTCCCAGTCCTCATCAAGTGGCTCAAACGCTGGTGGTTGCTCCATACCTCGACGCTATCGACGTGCGACCCGACTCGCTAGACCGATCGGGTGCGCGCCGATCGGGGGAACGTCGCGCGCTTTGCCTGACCCGTCCTCGTGACTCCATCACTCTGGGTGAACGCGGACCCGCCGGGTCCGTCAACTGTTCACCGTTTGTGACTGCGGGGAGTCACGGATACATCTTTGGGGAGAAAACCGATGAGCCGCACTTCGCGCGTCCTGCTGGCCGGCGCCACCGTGGCGCTTGCAGCCGGACTTGTTCCGACCGTTGGCGCCGTAGCCGACGCGCCACTCGGCAACAACGGCACCGTCAAGATTGACGGCGTCGCCTTTGACACCGCACCTGACAACGAGCCGCACGTCGGCTGCCGGTTCCAGGTCGACTGGTACGGCTTCGACGCAAACGCCAAGAGTGATGTGACGTTCGAGTTGCAGGCGCCGACGCTCGGTAACCCGCCGATCTCCTTCAGCAAGCAGCTCGATAACGACGACAGCAGCGGCGGCGGCTCTGAGGCCGGCCTCGACGGCCAGCAGACCTACACCATCGCTCCGCTCCTCAGCGGCGTGAAGGCCCACCCGATTCAGGGCTTCCACGTGAAGCTGACGATCAACACGCAGCCGACAGCGCAGGGTGCTGACGTCAAGCACAAGGTCTTCTGGGTCACCGGCTGCACCAGCAGCGGCAGCTGACCTCTAGCGCACCACGCGCGGTCAGCCTTAGGGCTGGCCGCGCGTGCTACGCGTCAGGGCGTCGGGTGCAACGCCTGGAGGTGCGCGACGAGCCCACGACAAGCTGGTTCGAGAAGGTCGAGCACCTGGTCGAAGTCACTGGCGGACCCGTAGTACGGATCGGGCACGTCGACGGACTCAGCGTCCGGGGCGAACTCCATCATCAGTCGAAGGGCTTGAGCACTGGACCTGCTACGGGCCAGCCGCCTGAGGTCTTTGAGGTTGTCGCGATCCATCGCGACGACCAGGTCGTACTCGTCGAACCAGCCGGTCTGGAACTGCTGAGCCTGGTGCTCCGTCGAGTACCCACGGCTGGCCAGCGCAGCCTGCGCCCGCCGGTCGGCAGGATCTCCAACATGCCACCCGCCGGTTCCGGCGCTGCTCACCTGAATGTTGGCGAGGTCTGCCTTCTCCAACTCAGATCGCAGCACGGATGCCGCCATCGGGGATCGACAGATGTTCCCCATGCAGACGAAGATCACGCTGACGCTCGACACGAGCAGTGATGGTGACAGGGGTGATGGTCGGCGGCAAGGAGGCGCGCCTTCTGCTCGCTGAACGGGCGAGAGGCGTTCGATTCTAAAGAATCAGCGTTGTCTTGCGATCGAATCGATAGTAGCGTGCACGCTATCCATTGAAAAACGATCCTCTGTGAGGTCTCCATGTCCACCCTCGATCGCACCAGGCTGACCAGCCTCATCGAGCGAGAGCGCGCTACCTACGCCGAGAACCACCCCAAGAGTCGCGCCGCCTTCGTTGCTGCCCAGCAGAACCTCTTCGGCGGGGTGCCGATGACGTGGATGACCAAGTGGTCAGGCGGGTTCCCGCTCTACCTCGACGCAGCGCACGGCAACCGGATCAGTGACATCGACGGCCACACCTACGTCGACTTTGCTCTCGGCGACACCGGCGCCATGGCCGGTCACTCACCGGATGCCACGGTGCGGGCCATCAACGAGCGGATCGGCCCCAAGGGTGGCTTCACCACCATGCTGCCGAGCGAGGACGCCGCGTGGGTCGGCGCCGAGCTGGCCCGTCGATTCGGCCTGCCGCTGTGGTCGTTCGCCCTGACGGCGACCGACGCCAATCGGTGGGCACTGCGTCTTGCGCGGCTTGCTACCGGCAAGAGCAAGGTGCTCGCCTTCTCTTACTGCTACCACGGCAGCGTTGACGAGACCGTCGTCATCTTGGGCGCTGACGGCAGCACCGAGCCGCGTCCGGGTAACGCCGGACCAGCAGTCCATCCGGCCGAGACGACCCGAGTTGCGGAGTTCAACGACCTGCCGTCAGTCGAACGGGCGTTGGCCCACGGCGACGTGGCCGTTGTCATCACCGAGCCGGCCCTGACCAACATTGGCATCGTGTTGCCGGAGCCGGGCTTCCTCGAGGGTGTTCGTGAGCTCTGCACGAAGTACGGAGCGCTGCTGCTCATCGACGAGACGCACACCTTCAGCGCGGGGCCGGGCGGCATGACGAAGGCCGAGGGTCTGGATCCCGACATCGTGGTGATCGGTAAGTCGATCGCCGGTGGAATCCCGATCGGCACCTACGGCATCAGCCAGCGGCTCGCCGATGAGATCAACTCCCACGACGAGGCTGACCTTATTGACGTCGGTGGTGTGGGTGGAACGCTCGCCGGCAACGCACTGTCGATGGCGGCGGCCAAGGCCACCCTTGGCGAGGTGCTCACCGACGACGCATTCATCGAGATGATCGCGCTGGCCACTCGCTTCACCGAAGGCGTCCAAAAGGTCTTGGACAGCGTTGACGTGCCCTGGAGCATCAGCCAGCTCGGTGCGCGCGCCGAGTACCGCTTTGCGCGTCCGGCACCGCTCAACGGCACCGAGTCCAACGAGGCAGGCGACGACGACCTCGATGAGTACATGCACCTGTACACGCTCAACCGCGGGGTACTTATGACGCCGTTTCACAACATGGCGTTGATGTGCCCATCCACAAGTGGTGCCGATGTCGATCTGCACACTGAGGTCTTCACCAAGGCGATCAACGAGCTCTACGCCTGATGGCCGAGCCCACAACGTTGGCAGGTGCATTCGACCTGACTGGCCAGGTTGCACTGGTGACCGGGGCCGGCAGTGATACCGGTATCGGGTTTGCGAGTGCAAGGCTTCTGGGGCAGGCGGGAGCGCGGGTCATGGTCACCTCGACCACGGCACGCATCCAAGAACGGGTGGGTGAACTACAACACGCAGGTGTCGAGGCGTTCGGTGTGCCGGCCGATCTCACCGACAGCAGCCAAGCCACCATGATCGTCGAGTCGGCGCTGCAACGATTTGGCCGGCTTGACGTCGTGGTGAACAACGCAGGCATGACCAGCGTCGCTGACCCCACCGAAGGGCACAACGACGCGGCGACGATGTCCGACGATGCTTGGCGATCCGGGATCAGCCGCAATCTCGACACCGCCTTCTATGTGACCCGAGCAGCCCTCCAGCCCATGTTGGCGGCCAGCTACGGGCGAGTGGTGAACGTTGCCTCGATCACGGGTCCGGTCATGGCCATGGTCGGTAACACCGACTACGGGGCGGCCAAAGCCGGGATGGTGGGAATGACTCGTTCGCTCGCTGTCGAGGTGGCGCGCTCTGGCATCACCGTCAACGCCGTGTGCCCTGGCTGGATTGCGACTGCCTCGCAGACCTCTGACGAGTACCAACAGGGGCTGCGCACGCCATTGGGGCGGTCGGCCACACCTGACGAGATCGCAAGCGCGGTTCTCTGGTTAGCCACGCCAGGAGCCGCTTACGTCACAGGACAGGCGATCGTTGTCGACGGTGGTAACTCGATTGCCGAGGAGCGCCGGTGACCCACGAGGTCACGATCGACGCCATCGACCGGGCGATCATCCGGCACCTGCAGGTCGACGGCCGCGCCTCGTACGCCGATCTGGCTGCGGAGGTGGGGCTCTCTGCTCCGGCTGTCCGACAGCGTATGCAGCGGCTGATAGAGACGGGGCTCCTACAGGTCGTAGCCGTCACCGACCCTCTCAAGCTTGGGCTACCGGTGATGGCGATGGTCGGGATCGAGGTTGACGGTGACATCCGCGCCGTCGCAGATGCCGTAGGTGCCATCGACAAGGTGATCTACGTGGTGCTGACCTCCGGTTCGTTTGACCTCTTCGCCGAGGTGGTCTGCGCCGACATGGACCAGCTCTTCGAGGTGGTCAACGACCGACTGAAAAGTATCGACGGGGTCAAGACGACCGAGTCCTTCGTGTACTTCGATATCCACACCCATCGGTTCAACTGGGGCGTCCCGGATTAGTACCCGGCAACTCTGGCGGTGTCTAGTGGTCAAGGTGACCCCACCTAGCCACGACAATAGAAGTCCAAGGGTCGGTCGAGGCGGTGGTGAGCAGTGCGTCAGCGGGTGCTTTCGACGCTACGCGCCGAGCTGACTTGGCGGCATATGGCCCAGGTAGCGGCTTTCGTTGCCGTTGCGACCTTTGGTGCATGGATCGGCCTTGCGCTGGGGGCCGAGCGAAGCGACCAGGTCGGTCCGTTGATCGTGACCTCGGAGGTCACCTTCTCCTTAACGGGAGACACCGTCGTCGCCGTGCCACCGCTGGGAACCATCGAGCTCGACACCCATGACGGGCCCCTGGCGCTGCACGCGCGAGTTGAGTCACTCGATAGCGATGTGACCCAGGACGCGCTTTCCGGGACTTCGGGAGTGACCAATCTCGATCAAGTGCCCGGTGAGGTCCGCGGCCTGCTGATTCGTGCTTACTTGCAGGCGCTCGTCGCAGCTGTCGCTGGCGCAACATTGGCGGTGCTCGTCGTGTGGCGGCGTGCCCGATGGGCGGCGATCACGGCAGCGAGCGTCGCAGCCGTGCTGGTGCTGGGAGCTGGCGCGGGAGCAGCCACGTGGAACAACCGTGCACTGGCCCAGCCCCACTACACCGGATTGCTGGTATTCGTCCCGCAAGTGGTCGGTGACGCAGACTTGATCGTCAGCAACTTCGAGGAGTACGGCCAGCAACTCGGCGGACTTGTCGAGAACGTGGCGAAGCTTGCGACGGCCGCCAGAAGTCTGCCAACACTGGAAGGCAACCCGAACACCATTCGTGTACTGCACGTCTCCGACATCCACCTGAATCCGAATGTCTGGCCGATCATGCGGTCAATCATCGAGCAGTACGACATCGACGTCGTGCTGGACACCGGCGACATCGCTGACCACGGCACCGGAGTAGAGAACTCGTTGCTGAAGCCCATCGAGTCACTCGGTGTCCCCTATGTCTATGTCCGTGGGAACCACGACTCCTCATCCACCGCGGCCGCCATCGCTGCGATGGACAACACCTACGTGCTCGATGACGAGATTGCCAAAGTTGGTGGGCTTGTGATCGCTGGTGTCGCCGATCCCCGCTTCACGCCCGACAAATCGACGGACCCCACCGATGAGTCGGTGATCACCTCCGGTGAGGCCCTGGACCAGGTCATCGAGGCGTCCGATGAACCGGTCGATGTGGCCATGGTCCATGACCCCTTGGCGGCTGACCCGCTTGCCGGTGACGTTCCCTTGGTGCTGGCGGGACACCTGCATGTGCGCGATGAGCGTGACCTCGGAGGTGGGACCGAGCTACTTGTTCAGGGCTCGACCGGCGGCGCTGGCCTCCGTGCGCTGGAGAACGAGGACCCAACCCCCTTGACGTTCACCGTGTTGTACTTCGATCGTGTGACCCAACAGTTGACGGCTCGCGACGAGTTCACTCTGGGCGGGCTCGGAGCTGCCAGCGCTGAGGTCGAGCGCATTCTCGAGGATCGGAGCACCCCGTGAAGTCGTATCGCGTCGATGATCAGGATCGCGCCCGCGGGCCCGAGCCGTGGGTTGAGTTCCAGCGTTCTCCTGACATTTCGACTGGTCTCTACGTGCTCGAAGCTGGCGAGCTCGATGAGCAAGAGCCACACACCGAGGACGAGATCTACGTGTGCATGGCAGGTCGGGCCCGCTTCGTGACGACGTCGGGTGAGTGCGACGTCGAGCCAGGTTCGGTGATCTTTGTCCCTGCCCGCGAAGAGCATCGGTTCGTTGACATCACCGAGACGTTACGTCTCGTCGTGGTGTTCGGGCCAGCAGAGGGATCGCGTGCTTAGCAGCGTCCGCTAAGCAGTAGACGCAGTAGACGCAGTAGACGCGGTGGCGCGCTGGGCAACCACGATGCCAGCGATAACCACCAGGCTGCCGAGCACCTGGATCACGGTGAGCGTTTCATCGAGCCACACCCAGGCGACTGCACCGGCGAGCACTGGCTCGATCATGCCGGCGATTCCCGCTTCGGTTGCGGCCAGATGGCTGAGTCCACCGATGACCATGAGGAAGGGCGCGACCGTTCCGAGCACGACGACCCACGTGATCAGGGCCCACCCTGTGACCGACGTTCCGTCCAGCGCACCCGGAAGTTGAACGGGCGCACTCAATGTGTCCCACGGGACCGTCCACCACGGTTTCGCGATGGACCAGAAGAGGCTCGAAACCAGGAATGCCCAAAACGCCAGCGACACCGTGTCGCGTGTGACCAGCGCGTGCTTACCGGCGATGTAGTAGGTGGCGAGTGAGAGAGCGGCACCGAACCCGGCGAGCACACCGACGGTGTTGAGCGACAGCCCATCCCAGATCTCGGCAACCAACGCGAGCCCGCCAAGCGCGAGTGCCAATGCCAGCCATAAGGCACCGCCGAACTGCTGCTTCTGGACGAACCTTGCCCAGAGGGCGACCAACACGGGGGCGGTGAACTCCAGCAGGAGTGCAACGCCGACGGGTAACCGTGCGATGGCGACGAAGTAGAGCCACTGAACCATGGCGATTCCGACGACGCCGTACACCAGCAGGAGGGGCAGCTCGGCTCTGTTCAACCGGAGCCGGCTTCGGTCGGTGATGAGAACGAGGGCGAGGAGACACGCTGCTGCCCCTGCGCTTCGTAGGAGGACGAGGCTGAGGGAGTCGACCCCAGACTCCAGGGTGATCTTGGAGACCGATCCGTTGACGGCGAAGAGCAGGGCACCACCGATGGCGAGTGAGAAGCCCAGCGCGCGTCGCGGGTGAGCGTCGTGATGGATCCGCCCGGGAGGAGGAACTTCGGCGGCGGCTTCGGTCACGTTTGCAGCCTAGGGCTGTTGTCGGTGCCTTGGTTTAGCGTGTGGGGTGTTGGTTGCGGGTGTTGCGACGACGGTGCTGGCCTCCCGGCTTGATGGTGGTGGGGGCTCGATGAGATCAGGTGGAAGTCCGCTGCTGGTCCTTGTCCTGGTCGTTGTCGTCGGAAGGTTGCCTGTCGATGTTTGCCCCCGTGGTGTTGCCTGAGCCGTTGGTTGCGGTGCTCGGGCAGGTCCGGGCCTGGTCTGCTGCCGATGCCCGGGCCGGTTTGGCGTTGCAGGACGCTGCAACCCGTGCGGGATGGGTGACGGGTTTGCAGCAGTTGGCTGACGCGGTCGCGGTGGCGGCGTTGACGGCGGTGGCCGCGTTCGATGCCAACGGTGACGGTCAGGTGCTGCACGGTGCGGCGTCGACGCAGGCATGGATCCGTGGCGCGTGTCGGGTGACCGCTGCTGAGGCTTCTGAGCGGGTCCGGATCGCCCGGCAAGCACGTGACCTGCTCGGCGACACGGTCACCAAG
>JBBQAL010000079.1:0-13871 GCA_038316135.1 Candidatus Nanopelagicales bacterium
CTTGGTGACCGTGTCGCCGAGCAGGTCACGTGCTTGCCGGGCGATCCGGACCCGCTCAGAAGCCTCAGCAGCGGTCACCCGACACGCGCCACGGATCCATGCCTGCGTCGACGCCGCACCGTGCAGCACCTGACCGTCACCATTGGCATCGAACGCGGCCACCGCCGTCAACGCCGCCACCGCGACCGCGTCAGCCAACTGCTGCAAACCCGCCACCCATCCCGCACGGGTTGCAGCGTCCTGCAACGCCAAGCTGGCCCGGGCATCAGAAGCAGACCAGGAACGGACCTGCCCGAGCACCGCAACCAACGGCTCAGGCAACACCACGGGGGCAAACATCGACAGGCAACCTTCCGACGACAACGACCAGGACAAGGACCAGGACAAGGACCAGCAGCGGACTTCCACCTGATCTCATCGAGCCCCCACCACCATCAAGCCGGGAGGCCAGCACCATCGTCGCAACACCCGCAACCAACACCGACGCTAGTCGACAGGTCTGACAAGTTGTGGCACACCGATTCCACTCCGCCGAGGTTGTCGCGGAGGCCGGCGAACGCCTTCAGGAGGTTTACCGCCCGAGCTGACCGCAGCTCAATCGAGCGGCACCGATACGACACGGTCGTCGCCAGCACGCACGTCGCCGCGCCCGTCAGTGTTACTCGTGGTTAACCAGAGTTGTCCGTCGGGCGCAACAACGACGGTGCGGATCCGTCCCAGCGTTCCCTCGAGCACCGCTGTCGGTTCCTCCGCCGTGTCACCGCTTACCGGGATCTCCCAGAGGCGCTCGCCCCTGAGTGCACCCATGTAGAGCACGCCGTCGAGCCAGGCCAGTCCGCTGGGGGAGGCCTCGCTGGTCGGCCAGGTGACTTGCGGGTCGACGAAATCGCTTGCCGCGGACACCTGCCCGCCAACACCCTCGACCTGCGGCCAGCCGTAGTTGCCACCAGGCTGGATCAGATTGAGCTCGTCATAGGCCGACGAGCCGAACTCGGTCGCCCAGAGCCGCCCACCGTCGTCGAAGGCGAGCCCCTGGACATTGCGATGCCCGTAACTCCATACCGGTGAGTCAGGGAACGGGTTGTCGTCGGGAACCGATCCATCGGCGTTCACGCGGAGGATCTTGCCTGACAACGACGAGAGGTCCTGGGCATTGTCAGGTACACCTGCATCCCCTGTGGTGACGTACAGCATCCCGTCAGGCCCGAAGAGCAGCCGGCCGCCGTCGTGGTACGAGGCGTCGGGTATGCCGGTCAGCACCTCCCGCGCATTCACCAGTTCGTCGTTTCTGAGTTCCATGGTGATGACGCGGTTGTCGGCGTTCGTGGTCACGTAGGCGTAGAGGAGCCGGTCCTCCTCGAAGGTGGGAGAAGCCGCAATGCCGAGGAGGCCACCCTCGCCGTTGTCTGCGACGTCGGGAACAGTGCCGACCGGCTGGGGAGGCTCTCCGTCAACGATCAAGCTGACTGCGCCAGTTGGGCGCTCGCCGACCAAAGCGCTTCCGTCAGGCAGGAACGTCAGCCCCCATGGCACGGCAAGACCGGTGGCAACGTCGGTGGGCTCACCGACCTGGGGAGGGTTCGACGAAGCCTCGGGGGGAGTTGCTGTCCCGACCGTCGCGGCGTCCGGCACCCATGGCAGCGCCTTCCACCGAGTGCCGATGACTGTGACTGTCGCGACCGCGAGTACAACCGCGATCGCAACTGCGACAGCGCGCGTTCGGGACTTCGTGCCGCCGTTCGATTCGGCTCCGATGATCACTGCTCCATGATGGGGCCTCCGGTCGAGACGCGCACGACGGCTACCGTGGCCACCATGACGTTGGTCTGGCTTCCCGACGACGACTGGGCGGAGCACCTCACGGCGCCAACCGGGGTGACCATTGAGGTGTGGCGTAGCAGCCAGCCCGTTCCAGGGTCTGTGGGCGACGTCGCGTTCTACGTGCCCGAGTACATGGGGCCGGACCAGGCTCTGGCGGTCATGGGTGCCATGGCGTCGCTTGAGGTTGTGCAGACCCTCACCGCTGGTGTCGATGATGTGCTGCCGCTCCTGCCGGCCGGCGCAACGCTCTGCAACGCAGCTGGCGTTCACGACGCGAGTACCGCTGAACTTGCTGTCGGGCTCGCCATAGCCAGCCTGAGAGGGTTCCCCGGCTTCGTGCGTGCACAAGACGAAGGCACGTGGCTGCATGCGCGTCACGATGCTCTCGCCGACCGTTGCGTCGTGCTTGTCGGTGCCGGCTCGGTGGGCTCTGCGATCGCTACTCGACTTGCACCCTTCGAGGTCGACCTACAAGTCGTTGCGAGGATGGCGCGCGATGGAGTCCATGGCCTCGATGAACTGAACGACCTGCTAACGACGGCTGACGTCGTCATCCTTGCGGTTCCCTATGGCCCAGAAACTCATCACCTGGTAGATAGCGCGTTCCTCGCGGCCCTTCCGGATGGAGCCTTGGTTGTCAACGTTGCGCGGGGTGCAGTCGTCGACACCCATGCATTGCTCGCTGAACTCACCAGTGGACGCCTGCGTGCTGCTCTCGACGTCACCGATCCTGAGCCCCTCCCACCCGACCACCCACTGTGGCTGGCACCAAATGTGCTGATTACACCCCATGTCGGCGGTGACACCTCGGCATTTCTGCCGCGTGCTTGGCGGCTTCTGCAGCAGCAGCTCGACCGGTTCGCGTCGGGAGAGACACTGGCCAACATCGTGCGGGTGGCTGACAACTGAACTGAGGAAGGGCTTGTGTGCCAGGATGACGAACGGCCAGACTGATTGTCGCGGGGTCGCCTCGACTCGCTTCGGGAGGTTCGCGTGATGCAGGTGATGCTCGCCGTCGGAACCAAGAAGGGGCTCTTCCTCGGGTGGTCCTCCGACCGCGACACTTGGGAGTGGGAGGGGCCACACCACTCCATGGCCGCTGTTGCCGCTCTTGCGATTGACACCAGGCGCAGTCCGGTCCGACTGATGGCCGGCGGGCGCAACGAGCACTGGGGTCCTGCCGTATTCACCTCCGATGACCGGGGTCGTTCGTGGACCGAGGAGTCGGGCGGGTCGATTGCTTTTCCGTCCGACGCCGGTGCTGACGTCGAGCAGATCTGGCAGCTCCAACCCGGTCCTGCTAGCCGCCCTGACGAGGTCTGGGCGGGCGTCGAGCCTTCGGCTCTCTTCCGCTCCGAGGACGGTGGCCGGACCTTCGAGTTAGTGCGTGCGCTGTGGGATCACCCGCATCGCCCCGACTGGCAGCCAGGCGCCGGCGGACAGTGCCTGCACACCGTCCTGCCGCATCCGACCGACCCAGCACGTGTGATGGTCGCGATGTCGACCGGTGGCGTCTACGTCACTGAAGATGCCGGTGCGAGCTGGGATCCGTCCAACCGTGGAGTGCGGATCCCGTTCCTCCCTGACCAGGAGGCCGAATACGGCCAGTGCGTGCACAAAGTGGTCCGCGACACCGAGAATCCAGACCTCCTCATGCTGCAGAACCACGGTGGGGTCTACCGCAGTGAGGATGGGGGCAAGTCCTGGCAGGAGGCGCAAGAGGGGCTGCCAGCGATTTTCGGGTTCGGGCTCACCCGAACCCCCGGTCCGGATGGCGCCTTCTTCCTCTTCCCACTTTCGGCCGACATGAGCCGATTCCCGGTCGACGGCCGTGCAGGTGTCTACCGAAGCGTCGACGGCGGGCACGCATGGAGCGACTCGTCGACGGGTCTGCCGGACTCCGGTTTCCACACCATCGTTTTGCGCGACGCCCTTACGACCGACGCGGCTGATCCGGCTGGGATCTACCTCGGGACTCGATCGGGCGAGGTGTGGGGAAGCTCGGACGGCGGGGGCAGTTGGAACCAGCTGGTGAGCCACCTGCCCGACGTGCTCTGCGTTCGCGCGGCCGTCCTGCCATGACCGTCCGCGTCACACTCGAACTGCCGTCCGTGCTCGCCGATGTGGCGGGGGGTCGCCGGACGCTGGCGGTCGAAATGGACCGTCCGCAACCAACGGTCGCTGACCTCCTCGATCTCGTGGCCGGAGTACATCCGCATTTGGTGCGGCGGCTGCGTACCGAATCTGGCCAGCTCCGCCGCCATGTCAATGTGTACGCCGATGGCGCCGATGTGCGAGGTGCGGACGGCACGGCGACGGTCCTTGGACAGAATGCCGTTGTGCTCGTACTTCCTTCCGTCGCCGGTGGCTGACGCCCAGTCGCAGCGCGTTCGCACTTTCCACGCGAGGCGAGGGCGCCTCAGCGAGGCCCACCACGAGGCGCTGGCGACGCTTGTCGGGCGTTGGGGCCTGGAATCGACCGGTGATCGGCTCGACCTACCGGAGACGTTCGGCAGGGCTAGCCCCGTCGTCGTCGACATCGGTTGTGGCATGGGTGAGAGCCCCCGAGCGCAGGCGGCCCTTGCCCCGGGCGGCGATGTCATCGCCATCGACGTGCACACGAGGGGGATTGCGACTCTGCTGCGCCAGGTGCAGCGCGACGGGGCAACTAACGTGCGCGTTGTGCTGGGTGACGCGGTGGAGTTTCTGGAACAGCGCATTGAAGATGATGCCTTGGCAGGAGCCCGGATCTACTTCCCCGACCCCTGGCCGAAGGCACGACACCGGAAGCGCAGGCTCGTACAGCCGGATTTCGTAACGCTGCTCGTCGACAAACTCGTCCCTGGAGGTTTCATCCATTGCGCTACCGACGACACGGACTATGCCCACCAGATGCTGGACGTCTTCGGCGCCGAGTCTCGGCTGCAGAACCCGTTCGACGGGTTTGCCCTGTGCCCGATCCCTGGTGCCATCGAGCGTCCGGTGACCAAGTACGAGCGAAGGGCGAGGCGACTAGGGCACCCGGTCCGAGATGTATGGGTCACCCGTAGGCTTTCGGCATGAGCCAGGAGCCAGACCTCAAGCCGCGTAGCCGCGACGTCACCGACGGAATGGAGCGTGCCCCCAACCGGGCCATGCTGCGTGCAGTTGGCATGACCGATGACGACTGGGAGAAGCCACAGATCGGAATCGCGTCCAGCTGGAACGAGATCACCCCCTGCAACATGTCTCTGAAGCGCTTGGCCCTCAGGGCCAAGGAGGGTGTCTTCGCCGCAGGTGGGTTTCCCATGGAGTTCGGAACGATCTCCGTCTCCGACGGCATCTCGATGGGCCACGAAGGCATGCGTGCGTCACTTGTGAGTCGTGAGGTGATCGCCGACTCGGTCGAGACCGTGATGCACGCCGAGCGGCTCGACGGTTCGGTGACCTTCGCCGGTTGCGACAAGTCGCTGCCAGGCATGCTGATGGCCGCCGCGCGGCTCGATCTCGCCAACGTCTTCGTGTACGCCGGCTCCATCCTTCCCGGTCGCGTTGGCGACCGCGACGTCACGATCCAGGACGCGTTCGAGGGAGTCGGGGCGTGTGCGCTGGGCCGCATCACGCGCGCCGAGCTTGACGAGATCGAGCGCCAAGCCTGTCCGGGCGAGGGGGCCTGCGGCGGCATGTTCACCGCGAACACGATGGCGAGTGTTGGTGAGGCCCTCGGTATGTCCCTCCTCGGCAGCGCGGCGCCAGCTGCCGTCGACCATCGTCGCGACGAGTACGCGTTCAAGTCCGGTGAGGCGGTCGTCGAGCTGCTGCGTCGGGGAATCACGGCGCGGGACATCATGACCAAGCACGCCTTCGAGAACGCGATTGCTGTTGTCATGGCGCTGGGCGGTTCGACCAACGCTGTGCTCCATCTGCTCGCCATCGCCCGTGAGGCCGAGGTTGCGTTGACGATCGACGACTTCAACCGGGTCGGCGACCGCACACCGCACCTGGCTGACGTGAAGCCCTTCGGCCGCTTCGTGATGAACGACATCGACCGCATCGGGGGAGTCCCCGTCGTGATGCGCGAGCTGCTTGACGCCGGATTGCTCCACGGCGACGCCATGACGGTCTCCGGTCGAACCATGGCCGAGAACCTGGCCGAGCTCGACCCGCCTGCACCGGACGGGAAGGTCCTGCACCCAGTGTCCGCCCCGATTCATCCGACCGGCGGGCTCATGATCCTCAAGGGGTCGCTGGCGCCAGAAGGGTCCGTCATCAAAGCGGCCAGCATCGACAGGCCAGTCTTCGAGGGGGCGGCGAAGGTCTTCGATGACGAGAAAGATGCGATGAACGCCGTCACGCACGGGCAAGTGGTGGCTGGTGACGTCGTTGTCATCCGCAACGAAGGGCCCAAGGGCGGCCCCGGCATGCGCGAGATGCTTGCCGTGACCGCCGCGATCAAGGGCGCCGGACTTGGTAAGGACGTCATGCTTGTCACCGACGGCCGCTTCTCCGGCGCCACCGCCGGATTCTGCATCGGTCACGTCGCGCCTGAAGCCCCGAACGGCGGTCCGATCGCCCTCGTTCAGGATGGTGACCGGATCCGGCTCGACATGGCAGAGCGAACGCTCGACCTGCTGGTGGATGCCGGCGAGCTCGACGCGCGACGTAATGGCTGGACGCCCAGGGAGCCGCGATACACCAAGGGTGTCCTCGGCAAGTACGCCCTCCTGGTGGGTTCGGCCGCCGAAGGAGCGGTCTGCGGCTGACTTGTCAGGCGCTATTTTCCCGCAACCAGGTGAGAACGTCGGCTGCGTGAGTGTCGGGCGGAAACACTGGGTAGAAAACGTGCTCGATGACTCCGTCCTTCACGATCATCGTGAGGCGAGTGTGGAACCGTTTTCCCTCGGCCAGGAACGTAGGCAACCGCAGGCATTCTGCCCAGGTAAAGTCGCCGTCCGAGAGCAGCTGGTAGGGCAGGCGCAGACGCGCAACGACTTCTTGCTGGTAGTGGGTCGGTTGACCCGATAGTCCGACGACCGAGCTGGCTCGCGCGTCGAGTAGCTCAGCGAAGTGATCTCGAAACCCGCACGACTCAGGCGTGCAGCCGCGCGCGCCGGGGATGGCCTCCCAGCCCTCGGGTTGCGCAACGTCGGGGCGCCCGGTCATCGGGTAGACGTAGATCACGATGCGATCGGGGAGTGTTGATGGATTCAGCGCCCGGTCGCCGGTGCTTGGTAGCGAGAGGTCCGGAAGTCGCACCCCCACGAGATGATCGGCGGCGCCATCGTCGTTGGGGACCGGCAGGTTCGGTGGTAACGCCTCGTACGCTGGCACAATCTGAGCGTAGGACCACGTCGCGGCCCTCCTGCGCTGTGTCCGTATGCTGAGACGCGCGGGGTCACCACTTGACCAATGGGTGAGCAGGCTCCACTCTTGGGGCATGCAGAACATTGTTGTAGTTCGGTGGCGCGCGGCCTAACCCGCACCGCTCGAGCCGCGCGCACCCCTCAGCCCACCCGGGTCGGAGGGGTTTTTTGTTGGAGCGGGGCGGTGTTGGAGCGGGGCGGTGTTGGAGCAGGGCGGTGTTGGAGCAGCACGGTGTTGGACCCGGACGTGGCTCGACCAGCACAGTGTTGGACCGGCAGGTTGAATGGACCAGCACAGTGTGAACCGAGCAGGACCTTGCGAAGGAGAGTTCGATGAGCGAGTCGACCGGTGCCGAAATGTCGGGCGCAGAGAGTCTGGTCAAGGCTCTTGAGGACGTCGGCGTCGACACCGTCTTCGGCATCCCCGGCGGCGCCATTCTCCCGGCCTACGACCCCCTCTTCGACTCGTCGGTCCGTCACATCCTGGTGCGCCACGAGCAGGGTGCCGGTCACGCAGCCGAGGGCTACGCGATGGCGACCGGGCGGGTCGGCGTCTGCATGGCCACGAGCGGGCCCGGCGCCACGAACCTGGTGACGCCGATCGCCAATGCCTACATGGACTCGACCCCTATCGTGGCCATCACCGGACAGGTGGCCAGCGCTTCGATCGGGACCGACGCATTCCAAGAGGCCGACATCCGTGGCATCACGATGCCGATCACCAAGCACAACTTTCTGGTGACTGACCCGGCATTGATCCCTAAGACGATCGCCGAGGCGTTCCACATCGCAGGGACTGGCCGCAAGGGACCGGTTCTCGTCGACATCTCCAAGGACGCGCTGCAGGCGATGGCTGTGTACGACTTGCCAACCTCGATCGACCTTCCGGGCTACCGACCGGTGCTGAAGCCGCACAGCAAGCAAGTTCGCGAGACAGCCCGACTGATCGTTGCGGCTCGTCGACCCGTGCTCTATGTGGGCGGGGGAGTGCTCGCCGCAGGGGGGTCGGTGGACTTGATGCGGCTCGCCGAGCTCACGGGTATCCCGGTGGTGACCACTCTGATGGCGCGTGGTGCCTTCCCGGACAGTCACCCGCTACACATGGGAATGCCGGGGATGCACGGCACGGTGGCCTCAGTCGGTGCACTGCAGAAGTCCGACCTGATTCTGGCCCTGGGCGCACGGTTCGACGACCGGGTCACCGGACGTCTGGACACGTTCGCTCCCGACGCTGTCATCGTTCACGCCGACATCGACCCGGCCGAGATCTCTAAGAATCGAGTGGCCGACGTACCCATCGTCGGCGATGCACGAGAGGTCATCGTCGAACTGATCACTGCCGTCGAGGCCGAGCATGAATCCGGCCGGGTCGGCGACTTCGCGGCGTGGCGCGACACACTCGAGCGAATGCGCGACACGTACCCGCTGGGCTTCAGCCCGTCGTCAGACGGCGCGCTCGCTCCGCAGTACGTGATCGAGCGACTCGGCGCCATCGCCGGTCCTGAGGCGCTCTATGCAGCCGGGGTGGGCCAGCACCAGATGTGGGCGGCTCAGTTCGTCAAGTACGAACGGCCGGGAACATGGCTGAACTCCGGCGGTCTTGGGACGATGGGCTTCGCTGTGCCCGCTGCCATGGGAGCCAAGGTGGGGCGTCCTGACGCCACGGTCTGGGCGATCGATGGCGACGGCTGCTTCCAGATGACCAATCAGGAGCTCGCCACCTGTGCCATCAACGACATTCCGATCAAAGTGGCCATCATCAACAACAGCAGTCTAGGCATGGTGCGCCAGTGGCAGACGCTTTTCTACAACCAGCGCTACTCCAACACCGACCTCCACTCGGTACGGATCCCTGACTTTGTCACGCTGGCCCAGGCGTATGGATGCGAAGGGCTGCGCTGTGAGAACGCTGCGGACGTTGACGCCACCATCGACAAGGCGATGGCGATCAACGACCGCCCAGTCGTGATCGACTTCGTCGTCCACAAGGACGCGATGGTCTGGCCGATGGTCGCCGCTGGTACGAGCAACGACGACATCAAGTACGCGCGCGACATGGCGCCCGATTGGGACAAGGACGAACTCTGATGACCCGACACACGCTCTCTGTCTTGGTCGAGGACCAACCGGGTGTGCTTGCGCGCATCGCCTCACTCTTCTCACGCCGCGGTTTCAACATCGAGTCTCTGGCGGTCGGCCCCACCGAACATGCCGGTATGTCGCGCATGACGATCGCCGTCAATGTCGACGACCTTCCGCTCGAGCAAGTCACCAAGCAGTTGAACAAGCTGGTCAACGTTCTCAAGATCGTCGAGCTCGACTCCTCGACTGCAATTCAGCGCGAACTGCTGCTCGTGAAGGTGAAGGCAGACCCGCAGACGCGGTCACAGGTGTTGGAGGCTGTCCAGCTCTTCAGGGCCAAGGTCGTCGACGTTTCTCCCGATGCGGTGGTGATCGAGGCCACTGGGAACGCTGAGAAGCTGGAAGCGTTGTTGAGAATCCTTGAGCCGTTCGGAGTCAAAGAGCTCGTCCAGTCAGGCATGGTTGCGGTCGGCCGTGGCCCGCGCTCCATCACTGACCGCACCGTGCGGGTGGCCGACCGGCCCGCCTGACCCCCAGAGCCTCACCGGCTCTCGTTCTCGATAAGTTCTCCCTGCCTGCCCTCAGAAAGGACCCCCCGTGGCCGAGCTGTTCTATGAAGACGACGCCGATCTTTCGGTCATTGCTGGCAAGAAGGTTGCCGTGATCGGATACGGCAGCCAGGGGCATGCCCACGCCCAGAACCTGCGCGACTCCGGCGTCGACGTCCGCGTCGGCCTGCGTGAGGGGTCGGGCAGCCGCGCCAAGGCTGAGGCAGACGGCATGCGCGTCGTTACACCGGCTGAGGCCGCCGCCGAGGCCGACGTCATCATGATCTTGGCCCCCGATCACGTGCAGCGGACGCTCTACACCTCAGAGATCGAGCCGCACCTGACCTCCGGCAAGGCGCTGTTCTTCGGACACGGCTTCAACATCCGCTTCGGGTACATCAAACCTCCGGCAGACGTCGACGTCTGCCTGGTCGCGCCCAAGGGTCCCGGTCACCTGGTGCGCCGCGAGTACAGCGCTGGACGTGGCGTGCCGGTGATCGTTGCCGTCGAACAAGACCCGACCGGCACTGCGTGGTCGCTCGCCCTGTCGTACGCCAGGGCGATTGGCGGCCTGCGTGCGGGTGGCATCAAGACCACCTTCACCGAAGAGACCGAGACCGACCTGTTCGGTGAGCAGGCGGTGCTCTGCGGTGGCGCTTCGCAGTTGGTGCAGTATGGGTTCGAGACGTTGATCGAGGCTGGCTACCAACCTGAGGTCGCCTACTTCGAGTGCCTGCATGAGTTGAAGCTCATCGTCGACCTGATGTACGAGGGTGGTATCGCCAAGCAGCGCTGGTCGGTCTCGGATACCGCTGAGTACGGCGACTACGTCTCGGGTCCTCGCGTGATCGACTCCAGCGTGAAAGAGAACATGAAGGCGGTTCTCACCGACATTCAGTCGGGCGCCTTCGCTGAGCGCTTCATCGCCGACCAGGACGCCGGCGCACCTGAGTTCAAGGCGCTCCGCGTCAAGGGTGAGCAGCACCCGATCGAAACTGTCGGACGAGAGCTGCGCGCCATGATGCCGTGGATCGAGTCAGGCGACTCCGACTACACCGAGGGCTCCGCCGCCCGCTGAAGATCGCGGTGATCGTGTGAGGCACGCAGGAGATCCAACATGCAGTTCTAGGGTGAGGGGTGTGTCGCTCCCGTATCGCTGCACGCCGGCTCGGAGAACGCCCACGGGTAAGTCGTGACCGTTCCACCCAACGGCGTCGCCCAGCGCATCACGCCATCGGGGTCCAATTCGGCGCGCCATCCGGGGGAGTGTTTGAGCCGGTGATGATGGCGGCAGAGCACCGCGAGGTTCGGGGCGGTCGTCTCGCCCCGCGGCCACGGAATGGTGTGGTCGAGATCTGTGCCCGACCGCGTGGAGTGCGCTGACCGGTTGCACCCGGGGAAGCGGCACACTCCGTCGCGCGCCCGGACCCCGCGGTCAAGACGAGCCGATGGCCGGTACTGCGCTTCGGAGAGATCGAGCAGAGTGCCCGTCTCGGGTTCGGTGAGGAGCCGGCGGAACACAATGTCGCCCTGTGCAGCTGGCCCTGTGCAGCTGCGGGTCCGGCGGCACTGGATCCCGACAGCTCACCTCTAGACAGCAGGAGCCGCACAGTTGCAGCGCCTCGCCACCGGTGATCGGGCCCACTCCCGCCACGTAGCCAGGTTCTGCACTTTCGCCGAGCAGGGTGTCCGCTTGGACTGTCACCTGGATCTGCACCTGAGGAGGCTCGGCGCGGCCGCACAGCAAGTCGAAAAGTGCATCAGCCCTGCGTTGGTCCATCGTGCGCAAATCGCCGGTGCCCTGGGACATTGCCAACGCGTTAACAGTGTCGTAGACCCGTCGCGCCTGGACGCTGGGCAGCAGTGCCATGAGCTCGGAGACTCCGTCTGGCAGGGGAGTCACGGTGACCCTGCGATCGGCGACCGCCCGCGAACGGCGGATCTCGGCCATGCCGGGATCCGCCGCGATGACCCGGCGGGCGAGCCAGCGGCGCACCTCGGGGACAGTGCGGGTGGCGGCGGACTCGCTTGCCTCTCTGGCGAGCGCGTCGACGGCGGGGTGCGAGACGTCGCGAAGGCCGTCGCAGATCACCTGCACCTTGCGGGCATCGAGATCGCCGGTCTTCCACCCCGCCAACACCTGCGGGTGCTCGGTGACCGCGAGGGCCAGCGCGTAGCGACTCGCGGCCACCATCTTCGTGCAGCGCAGCGTGACGGCGATCTCGTCGGCCACGAACTCCGACCGCGACTGGTGCGGCATCAGCTCGGACCCGGACCTCCGCGCATCCGGCTTGTCGGCCTCGGCAGCCCGACGGGACATTTCAGCCATGACTGCGGCCTGCTCAGCCTGGGCAGTGTTGATCAGCCGCTCCAGAGCCACCAGCGACTCACGCAGCTCCCCATCGACGCGACACGCGACGGGTTCCATCGATCCGAGCAGGATGCGCACCTGCTCGTTGATGGAAGCGTGAGGCGTCGTCGTCATGATTTGCACACTGCCATCGACGTCTGACAGCTCGTGTTGGGCGAACGTCGGTCATCCACACCCTCCCGGTAGACTTACCGCGCGCCTCCACATCTGAGGTGAAATCCCTCTCGCCGTCGAACATTCGAAGGTTTCACCGTGACTGCACCTGCCAGGCCCGTCGTCCTCATCGCCGAAGAGCTCTCTCCGGCCACCATTGAGGCCCTTGGCCCTGACTTCGAGATCCGGCACTGCAACGGCGCTAACCGCGCCGAACTACTGCCCGCCATCGCCGATGCCGACGCCGTCCTTGTGCGCAGCGCCACCCAGATCGACGCTGAGGCGCTGGGTGCGGCCCGTCGGCTGAAGGTTGTCGCCCGCGCCGGGGTTGGCCTCGACAACGTGGACGTCCCTGCCGCCACCCAGGCTGGCGTGATGGTGGTCAACGCGCCGACGTCGAACATCGTCAGCGCCGCAGAACTGGCCGTGGCCCTGCTGCTGGCGGCCGCTCGCAACATCGCGCCGGCGAATGCCGCCCTCAAGATCGGCGAGTGGAAGCGCTCGAAGTACACCGGCGTCGAGGTCTACGAGAAGACCGTTGGTGTCGTTGGTCTCGGACGAATCGGAGTCCTGGCTGCACAGCGACTCATGGCGTTCGGCACCAGGGTGATCGCGTACGACCCCTACGTCCAGCCGGGACGCGCCGCGCAGCTCGGAATCTCACTTGTAGACCTCGAGACCCTGCTCGCCGAGAGCGACTTCATCACCGTTCACCTCCCCAAGACGCCCGAGACCATTGGGCTGATCGGTGACGCAGAACTGCGCAAGGTCAAGCCGTCGGTCATCATCGTTAACGCCGCCCGTGGTGGCATCGTCGACGAGCAGGCTCTCGCTGATGCGGTGCGTGATGGACGCGTGTATGCCGCCGGTGTCGACGTCTACGCAAAGGAGCCGTGCACCGACTCTCCTTTGTTCGACCTCGAACGCGTCGTGGCGACCCCCCACCTAGGTGCCAGCACCGACGAGGCGCAGGAGAAGGCTGGCATCGCCGTCGCCAAATCGGTGCGCCTTGCCCTAGCCGGTGAGCTCGTTCCGGACGCCGTCAACGTCGAGGGCGGCGTCATCGACGAGGACGTCCGTGCGTTCATCCCGTTGGCCGAAAAGCTGGGTCGGGTCTTTACCGGCCTGGCCGGGGGAGCCCCCGAAAGTTTGACGATCGAGGTGCGTGGCGAGATCGCCGACTCAGACGTCAAGGTGCTCGAACTCGCAGCGCTGAAGGGTGTATTCGCCGGTGCCGTCGACGAGCAGGTGTCGTACGTCAATGCACCGGTCCTCGCCTCCGAACGTGGGGTTGCGGTGAATCTGAGCGTTGATCCACACAGCCCCGACCACCGGAATCTGGTGACGATTCGGGGCGGACTCACTGATGGGCGCCGGCTCTCGGTTGGAGGAACACTTGCTGGGCCCAAGCACATTGAGAAGCTGGTCGAGATCGACAGCTATGACCTCGATCTGCAACCGGCGGAGCACCTTGCGTTCTTCCGCTACCACGACCGCCCGGGTGTCGTCGGCGAACTCGGCCGCATTCTCGGTGAGCACGGTGTCAACATCGCC
>JBBQAL010000119.1:0-8185 GCA_038316135.1 Candidatus Nanopelagicales bacterium
ACCCACGACGCCCGCTCCGAGCGGACCTGCCACCAGCACGCGATCCAGGGCCTCGCCAAGCAGGGGCTCGACGGCGTGCCCGCGCCATGATGTCCACAGCGTCTGGATCCGGGCGAGCACCCGGTCGCCGCGGCCACGCTCAACCTCGGCCATGTGCGGTCCCAGGAAGGCCAGCCAGAACCGTAGGTAAGGGTCAGCGACTCGGTACCGTTTGTCCCTCGTCGAGGGTTTCATCGACAGCGGCTGATCCAGCTCAACCACGCGCTTGTCGAGTAAGAGCTTCAGCGACCGGCTCAGCGACCCTGGCCGGAGATCTCCGGCCGCTTGGCCGATGTGGGCGAGGTCACGATCTACGCCTGCCCAACCTGTGAAATGAAGCGGAAAGGACTGAGCCCCACGCGTTCGTGAGGACCAGGATCGCCGACGTTATCCTCAAGAAGCCCAAAACGTCAGAAGGCCTCACGCGCGGGGCGCTGGGCTCAGTGCTTTGGCCGCAGGTACCCGAGCAGATAGGGGTCTGCCGCATTCTCGTTCCCTGTATAAGCGACCCCCCCTGGGTTGTTGCCGTTCTGTTCGACCACCTGGAACGAGCCGCCCGAGACCGACGTGACGATTGCCACGTGTCCGTATCCTCCGCTGTAGGGTTTGCTGGCGGACCAGACGGCGACGTCCCCTGGCTTCGGAGGTCCCGCGTTCGCCGGGACCCGAGCGTAGTTGGCATCCGCCCCGTTGGTGGCGTAGCTGTCGTAGATCTCGTGGGCACCCCCCCCGTGAATGAAGGGGCCGCCGACCACCTCACGGTTGTACTTCTGGAAGACATCGAAACACTGGGCGCCGTACTGGCCGTCGTAGTCGATGTGCTTCCCCACGATGGAGTCCCTGAACGTCGTCGCCGAACTGGACTCGGGGGACGGGGGATCGCCCGCACCACTGCGGGCCTGCCCATGTTCCACGGCGTTCTGGCCCGTTGCAACGCCTGCGACACCTACGACGCTTACCGCGGCTGCCAATAACCCACCGGCCGCTGAGTCGCTGCCGTGCCGCTGTTCGCTGACATTGTTCAGGGCTGATTGGCCGAGGCCCTCGATGGCGTTCGCCGCCTTAATGAAGGCCGGCTGATGGCTGTGCGTCCATGCATCGGCGAAGGCTCGCGAGTCGGGACCGTCCCACACTCCATCGGCCTGCTCTACGAGGCGACTGATGCCTGCCGAAATGCTCGAGAGATTCGCCGCGGCGCTCTTGAGTCGCTGTCCGACCTGAGCAACGACATCGGCGTCCATACCGAGACGTGACATTGAAACTCCTTCATCTATACGCGTTTGGGGGCGCCCCTAGAGCTGCAATCTCAAGTGCCCTGCCCATTAGCCCACCAGAGTGCCAGTGCGGACCGCTGACTCTCAGCGCTTGCATGTCATCACTTATGGGTACACCCCATGCCTTGGCGACCTCTCTTCGGTTGTCTCACTTCCTCGGCCCAACGCCCCGGCAAGCCGTTGTCCGCATGAGTTCGGGCAGGACGAGGCACTGATCCCCGGTTAGGTGAACGCACAGATCCCCCGATTAGCTGCCAAGCGCTGGAGAACGGTTCCATGACCGAGCGTGGTTGACTCGGCGTTCGCTTGTGCGTTCCGGTCGTCGCATGACTGGACCGCCTTTGCGCCGAGCCGCCGATCTTCGCGATAGGGTCAGCGCGTGACCGTGGGAGTCCTACATCCGGGATTGAACGATGGAGGGGGTTCGGGACCCTTGCGGATAGGTGCCGTCGATGACCACCCGGTGATTCTGGCGGGCATTGGGGAAGCGCTCCGGTGGCACCTCCCCGACTCCACTGTGGCTCCGGTCGCGAAAACCGTCGACGCGTTCATGGCCGCTCGACCCAACGTGGATGTCGTCCTGCTCGACATCGAGTTGCACGATGGGTCGGACGCCGCAGCCAATGTCATCCGTTTGAAGGACCGCGGCTGGCCGGTCCTGCTCTTCACCCAGGAGCAGCGTCATCACCTGGTGTCTCGCGCGTTTCGGGCCGGCGCTGACGGGCTGCTGTCAAAAGGTGAGGATCTGCATGTGATCGCCTTTGCCGTGGCCATGGTCGCGGCTGGCGAGCCCTACCTATCCTCGGACTGGGCGGCCGCTATGGCCAACGACGAGGTCTGGTCAGCTCCGAACCTGGCGCCCCGGGAGATGGAGGCTGTTCGCCTGTATGCCGCGGGTATGAAGCTGACATCGGTGGCGAGGCGTCTCGGCGTCAGTGAGGACACCACCAGGACCTATCTGCTTAGGGCCCGCGCGAAGTACACCTATGCTGGCCGACCGGCTCTGACCAAGACGGATCTTTACATTCGTGCGGTCGAAGATGGGATCTTGCCGCTCCCACAGGTTCGCCTGCCGCAATGACCTCCGTGGCCGCTCCCGGACTGGATGATCGGCAGTGGCTCAACAGAACGATCATGCGGGCCGTGAGCATCGCCGTGCTAGCGGACTTCGCCTTCATCGGGCTCTCGCCCTCATTGCACTCACCGTACTTCTGGCGACCCGGCACACTGATGGGTCTGGGAGCACTCGGCCTGGTTGCTGTGGCGGTGGTTGGCTTCACGCTTCGCAGCGGAACGGACCTGCATGTGCTGCGACTGATCACATACACCGGGTTCGTGGTGACACTTGTCATCCTGGCGGCGCCCAAGAGTGGCGCCCCCCCGCCCGGTGCTCCCTGGCCACTGCACCCCACGGTCATTGCCGCCTGCACCGCACCCCTGTGCTTCCCTCGTTCCATCGCATGGCGTTGGGTCGCCGCACTCGCAAGCGCGTATGCCGTCCTGCGCATGGAGTTGGTCGGGTGGCCCGACGCCGCGGTTGACGCGATGACCCTTGTCGTGGGCAGCCTTGCGGTCGCCAGCCTCGTCGGCCTCCTCAGGTCACGGTACGACGACGTTGAGCGCAGCCACCTAGCGGCCGCAGAGGCCGCGGAACTGGCCCGAGTCGAGGTTCAGAAGGAGGCTGAAAAAGGCTGGTGGGACCTGTTGATCCACGACAAGGTGCTCGGAGCTTTGCTGATGGCGTCCCGGTCCACTACTCCAAACGTCCTCGTCGCTGCTCGGGCACTCGCGGCTGACGCCATCGACGCTGCGCAGGATGCGGCGACGACCCGACGTCAACCCCACGGCGGAGACGACTGGGTGAGCTCGCTGGCATCCCTCGCTGACAACCTTGGCCTGCATGCTGTGGTGGCCGTGCGCGGAACCGCCGTACCAGCGCGAGTGGCGGCCGCCCTGTTGGCTGCCGGGACAGAGGCCATCATCAACGCTGCCAAGCACGCCGGGGTGGGCGACGTTCTCATCGAGGGAACCCAGGGCAACAGCGACGCTCGGGTGCGAATCGCCGACGAGGGACGAGGGTTCGACCGGACAAAGGTTCCTCCTGGTCGGATGGGCCTTAGCAGGTCGATTCCGGGGCACATGTCCTCCGTCGGAGGAAGCGCGACGGTCACCTCGGCCCCTGGGAGAGGGACGGAGGTCCTGCTGACGTGGCGAGAACCGAGGGTGGAATCGAGACCGGTAGCCGTCTGGGATCCATCCCAAGCGATGCCTTTCTCCATTGTCGCCGCCGCGTGGATCGCAGTGGAGGCCACGACTGGCGCAATGCACCGGACGAGCATTGCGAACGGATGGCTCGAGTTCCTTGGCCTGGTTATGTTCGCGTTGGGGGCCGTGCTCATCGTCACCTGTCGAGGCCGCGACCTGTCCCTTATTGGCGTCGTCGCCTCCCTTGGCGCACTTGCCGTCCTCATTGAGGCAGCAGTGCCCTCTCGGTTTCCGGACGGCGGCTTGTGGTTCGCCGGCGCGACAGTCCCATTGGTAGTGGCACTGTCGCTTTCCGACCGCATAGGTCACGCCTGGCTTCTTGGAGGCGGCGGCTTCGCAATCGTTGTGGTCATGTGCGCAGCCCGCAATGCCTGGGACGTTGAAGCGGGGTTCGAGGCGGGTGCACAGCTGTTGATGTTCGCCTTGCTCGGGACCGTTGTCGCATGGTCGCTGGCGAAGGCCACGGGCCGAGTCCAGTCGTCAGCGAAGGCGACCGCGCGGTTCCGGTCGACTGCCCGCGCCAGTGCACTTCGCATCGAGGAGGGCGAACGCCGCATGGCGCTGCTGAAAGAAGTGGCGATACCACTGCTGCGGCGAATCGCGTCGGGAGCGGTCGTCACGGCCGAGGAGCGTGCATCTTGCCGGCGGGCCGAGGCAGCCACTCGCGATTACCTCGTCGCCGACATCCTCGTCGACGACTCCGTGCGAACTGCCGCTGCGGAAGCGCGGGAACGAGGCGCTCGGGTGGTGCTCCACGCCTCAGGGACCGGCGACCAAGACGTGTCACAGGTGCAAGCTCCCACAATCAGGGCCTTCCGACGCGCAATCGCGTTGCTCCTACGCACCTGCGGGCCCGGCAGCGACCTGACCGCCCGATGGCACCCAGAGAGCTCCTCAAACGCCGGAACAATCGTTGTAGGGTCCCCGGCACTGGCCGTCGACGCGGACCGGTTGGCTGAGGCCCTGACCGTAACGGCCCGGCTAGTAGAGATCGACGACGACTCGGTATTGGTCGAGCTAAATGCCCTGCCGCACTTGGTTCATGACCCGGAAACCTGAGCCGTCACGTCCGCTTGGAGGCTCGCCCGCTGGGGGGCTTCGTTAGTCGCGAAGTCATCGAGGACAGGACGTCCCTGATGGAGCGGCCCAACGGCACCTTCGGAACACGGATCACTCGATCGTCGGCTGCCTTGTCGTGCCACGCCCGGTGCTCGCCAGAGCCATCGAAGAAGTACGAGAGGTAGCCGAGATAGAACGGCAGACCCATCAGGGCGAAGACGAAGACACGAAGGACGGCTCGGCCGACACCAATGGGCGCACCGTTGAGGTGGTCGACGACCTGGATCCCGAGCACGCGCCGCCCCACCGTCTGTCCCAGACGGCCGACTGCCAAGAACTCGTACGCGATGGCGAAGATGATCAGGGCCGTCTTCAGAACCGAGCCGATCGCTCCGCCCGCGTTCCCAAAAGGGATCAATACGATGACGAGGACGATGAGGACGAACAAGAAAGTGAGAAGGGCGCTGTCCAGAAGTCGAGCCAAGAAGCGGGTACCAAGGCCTGCTGGCAGGGCATCACCTGGGTCCGCCGCTGCCGCCCAGGCCGGTTGCGCCAGCGCGGGCCCGGGGTCGCGCAAAGGCACTGAGGCGCTCGGCGCCTGCGGAGAGGATGTCCATTGGGCAGCCTGAGCGAGCCCGCCGGCCATTGGCTGCGCTGACCCTGTCGATGGCGGGTCAGTCAGCCGCGTCGTCCCACCCGGACTAAGGCTGTCGGGTTCGCCGCTCATCCGTCGCAACTGCGTCCGCGACACTGTTCTGCCCCCCGGCGAGTCGGCCGGTGCCACCGCGACGGGGGGCTGCTCTGGTGTTATTGGCGCCCCGCAGCGTGGGCAGTTCATCGTGCGACCGTTGAGATCAAGTCCGCACGACGCGCAAGACGCGAAGGCTTGTTCAGGCATCGTCGTCGGGCGGCTTCGTAGTGCGATCGCCGCTAGTGATGTTGGCTTCAGACTGCCACAGGGCCCGAAAGACGCCGAGCCAGCCGTCCCGACTTCCATCGATCTCTGGCGTTGGGCCCTCATCCCACTCCGCGCCCGCAGGTTGGAGGCCCACAACGCCGCTCCCGAGCAGATAGCCATGGGCAGGCTGCCCCTCGGCATCCCGCAAGAGAATCGCCAGTCGACTATCGGCGACATCCGCGACCTGCCCGTCTAGCGCGAGGTCGGCGAGAAGATCCAGGGCCTGTACCTTGCTCGATCTCCTGAAGTAATGGACGCCTGAAGGCAGGGTCAGCACGGTGATCGAGCTTTCTTCACCGTCGGTGAAGATCTCGACTCGCTCCGAGCCGGCCAAGGGTGTGATCTCGGATGTGACGGCCATCGCCATGGCCCACGGGCTCTCTCCTGAGACCTGCGCCGGAAGGTTCAGACCTTCCGCATCCGGACCATCCTCGTCGATCAGGCCTCGTAACGCCAAGGATCGAAAACCACGTGCGATAGAGCGCAGGACCTCTTTGTTGTCCGAGGTGTCGACGGTCGGCAGGAACCGCGTCCACGCCCGTTCGGCGGGCTGCGCAGCCGCCAGGACCTCGTCGTCAGTGAGGACGATCTCGACCGGCTCGGATATCAAAAGATGCTCCATATCTTCTTGGTGAAGACCTCCACGGTCGCATGACCGAACTCGGTCACGAGAACGCTTGGATCCCTCGCTATCTCGTCCTTGACCATTTGGATTCCCTCACTAGAGAAGTCAACCTTCTGAGCCTCACGTGCCGCCATGGTCCATGACGACACGGCCACGCCTCCAAGATAAGAGACTCCTCCTCCGGCCTTGAGTGCTGCAGCTGCACCATCCGCGCCCGCCAGGACACGGTCCTCCAGGGAAGCTCGCGGTGCGAATACATCGGCCACGTGGTTAGCTATCGACACCCCGGATTGGAACATGCTGAACGTCTTGAACAGGGGTGACTTCACCAAAACGTCAAGGGGTCCATTGACCGTGAATGGTCCGTTAAGGAGTTTCTTGTACCGGAGGTTGTCAAAGGTGACCTTCCCTCCCGTGAGCTTGCTGATCGCGTTGGCAAAGGAGTGGTAACGCCCCGAATAGCGGCCGACTAGCGCGGCATTGCTGCCCATCCAGGCAAGCAACTCCGCCGCTTTGAGCCCCTTGCCGAAATGATTCTGCTCCATCGATTCGGCGGTCCAACCAAGGTAGCTTCGTAATGACTGCCAAGCGTCGGGACCCAGGCCAGGCGCACCGATAGCGGAACCCTTCGACCCCTGACCGCTGGCCCGCCGCTGCTCGGCGGCGTTGTTGATGGCCGAGGTGCCGAGCCCTCGCACCGCGTGACTCGCGTTGAGTAGAACCGCACGATGGTGGCTTCGCCACTCATCGACGAACCGGCGGCCGACATTTCCGTCCCAGAGCGAGCCAGCCTGGCCGACCAGGGCGTCTATCGTTCTCGCGACGTTGGCGAGGTAGTCACCCTGACGCTGGAGCTTCCGGCCGGCGGCCTCGACAGTATCGACGTCCATCCCCAAACGGGCCATTCGTCTCCCTTTCGTCCTGGTGGAGGGACGGTGATGAGAGTTGTCCCACCACCGCCCTCGTCACCGTCAGTGACCTGAGACGTCTCGCTGAGCGGCGACGTTGTTGAGTGCCGACTGGCCGAGGCCCTCGATGGCCTGCCGGGCCTGCTCGAGCGCCGGTTTGTGCTGGCTGTTCCACCAGTCCTGGAACTGCACCGCATCGTTGCCCTCCCACACGGCGACCGCCTGGGACACCAAGGTTCCGATCTGGTTCATGACGTCGTGGAGCTGATTCGCCTGCGTCTTGAGGCTGTTTCCGACGCGCTCGACCTCTGCGTCATCCATTCCCAAACGTGCCATGCTGTCTTTCCTCTCCTATTGCGTCTATTTGCGGAAATGTCGATCTCCAGTCGAGATCGTCACAGATTCGGGTGCTGCTGTCTGTCCCCTCATGAGGTGACACCGTTCGAGCTCCAGCCCGGTGCAAGAGCGATCTGGACCAAGACTGCACGCCCCCCTCGCGCGTAGTAGCCGCGTCCCGGTGGGAAGTCCGCCCGGTTGAGCCGAATGGGCAGGTCGGCCCCAAAGAGCGCCGTCCCATCGGACGGCTCAGGCTGCAGCATGATGCCCACCCGACTCGCCTTCGCCGCAGCAGGGAGCCCGAACTTGCTGATGAACGCCGAGGCCTCGCCGTCGGTGACCACGAGTGCGCCCGCGTCGCCCCCTGCCTTGAACAAGGCGAGGATGGCGTTCTCTGCAAGACTGCCCGCCCACTCGGCGAGGCCCTCGACGACCACCACCACCGGTGCGTTTTCGTTGCTCCCTGCGGCGTGCGCCTTGAGCTCGTCGACGAGGTCTTCCGCGGCCTCACGACCTTGATCGAGGCCCACCCCCTGCACGGACCATGGCCTCGCCCTGAGCAGCCTCGAGCGTCGGTCCGCTGTCAGCAGAATGGTTCTGGTGAGCGGCGCCGCCCGACAGACAGCTGCCACGACCGTCGCGATCGTGCTGCTGCGCCCGGATCCGGGGGGGCCCGAGACAACGAACGTCCCCTCCGTTTGGATGCCGAAGGCTCCCATGG
>JBBQAL010000179.1:0-3405 GCA_038316135.1 Candidatus Nanopelagicales bacterium
GCCAGCACCGGGGTGAGCTTGGCGGCGAGCGTGGCACGCCGGATCGCGGCGATGAGCTGCTCTTCGGTGGGGGTGGTGCCCTGCAGGTATAGCTCCATCATCTCGTCGTCAGCCTCAGAGATGGTCTCAATCAGACGGTCGCGCCAGTCACGAGCGGCCTCGGTGTGCGTCGCCGGGATCTCCTCGACGTTGTACATCTCGCCCTTTTCGGCCTCAGGCGGCCAGATAAGAGCCTTCATGGCGATCAGATCCACGAGGCCACGGAAGTCGGCCTCGGCGCCGATTGGGATCTGCAGGACGAGCGGAACGGCAGCCAACCGGTTCTCGATCATGTCCACGCAGCGGTGGAACTCGGCGCCGGTACGGTCCAGCTTGTTGACGAAGCAGATGCGCGGAACGCTGTAGCGGTCGGCCTGGCGCCAGACGGTCTCGCTCTGGGGCTCGACTCCGGCAACACCGTCGAAGACGGCAACGGCGCCGTCGAGGACACGCAAGGAGCGCTCGACCTCGACCGTGAAGTCGACGTGTCCAGGGGTGTCGATGATGTTGATCAGGTGGCCGTCCCACTCACACGTGGTCGCGGCCGACGTGATGGTGATCCCACGCTCTTGCTCTTGCGGCATCCAGTCCATCGTTGCTGCACCCTCGTGGACCTCGCCGATCTTGTAGTTGATCCCGGTGTAGAACAAGATCCGCTCGGTCGTCGTGGTCTTGCCAGCATCGATGTGCGCCATGATGCCGATGTTGCGGACCAGGGCGAGGTCTGCAGCGGTGTCGGTGGACACGGTCGGGGTCTCCGTCGGTCGATGCGATCAGGGGCGGGCAGAAGCTGTGAGCCTGGCTGGGTGAGGCCTACCAGCGGTAGTGGGCGAACGCCTTGTTGGACTCAGCCATCTTGTGGGTGTCCTCGCGACGCTTCACTGAAGCGCCGAGGCCATTGGAAGCGTCGAGCAGCTCGTTCATGAGGCGCTCAGTCATGGTCTTCTCACGACGCTGGCGGGCGTACATGACCAGCCAGCGAATCGCCAGCGTGTGGCTGCGGCCCGGCTTGACCTCGACGGGCACCTGGTAAGTGGCACCACCAACGCGGCGGCTGCGCACCTCGAGGGTTGGCTTGACGTTGTCGAGCGCACGCTTGAGCGTGACGACCGGGTCGGTGCCGGTCTTGGCGCGACAGCCTTCGAGGGCGCCGTAGACGATCTTCTGCGCCGTCGAGCGCTTGCCATCGACCAAGATCTTGTTGATCACCGAGGTGACCACAGGGCTGTTGTAGACCGGGTCGGCGACGACCGGGTGCTTGGGGGCCGGGCCCTTGCGGGGCATTAGCTCTTCTCCTTCTTCGCGCCGTAGAGGCTACGAGCCTGCTTGCGGTTCTTTACGCCCTGGGTGTCGAGAGCGCCGCGAATGATCTTGTAGCGGACGCCGGGGAGGTCCTTCACGCGGCCTCCGCGCACGAGCACGATCGAGTGCTCCTGCAGGTTGTGGCCGACACCCGGGATGTAGGCCGTGACCTCGATACCGGACGTCAACCGGACACGGGCCACCTTGCGAAGCGCAGAGTTGGGCTTCTTCGGGGTGGTCGTGTAGACGCGCGTACACACGCCACGGCGCTGAGGGCTGCCCTTGAGCGCAGGCGTCTTGCTCTTGTCGACCTTGTCCTGACGGCCCTTGCGGACCAACTGCTGGATCGTAGGCACCGGTGCGTCTTTCCCGTTCGTCGTCGAATCTTGATCGTGCGCGAGGGGCTCCGGGTGAAGCCTCCCACCCCCGCGCCCGGGTGTGTCGCGCTGTCTGCACAGCACGAACACCCAGAATGAGGGCTGTTGCATGGGACCATGCGGCGCCCTGCGGCGTCCTCGCTGCCGGTTCCGCACCGAGGTGCGGGACGAACGAGGCGCGTGCGGGCAGGCACGGCAGCCTGGTGTGACCCAGGCACAGGGGATGAGACTACCGAGTGCTCCCGCGAACGGTCAAAACGGGGCCTCGATCTGGCACCGCAGAACTGGCGCAGCAGCGGCTCAGCGGCCGATCCACAAGGCGATGGCGAAGGCTGACAGGAAGGCGATGACCATGGCGGCCAGCACCAGATGGATCCAGGCCACCCAACGAGCACCGCTCACGAGTCCACTGCCGGTGAGCTCAGCCGGCCGAGCGTCGATGGCTTTCTCGGCGCCGCTGGCCAGGACCAGAGCCACGATCGCTAGCACGATAGGTCCGACAAACCAGGACAAGATGGCACAGACGAGAGCCGCGGTGGCCTTGCCCTCGGTTCGTGGCCCCGGACTCACGTGGGTGACCAGATGGTCCGGGTCGTCAGCCGATGGAGGGGCTGCATAGACAGCCACCGCAGGGGCCGGGTACTCCAGCGGCGGTGGTGGATCACTGGGCGCCGGAACAGGAGGGGCGACGGGCGGCTCTCCCCCGACCGGGACGTTGGGGTCGGGCAGTGGTGGCAGGTCGGGGGTCTCGGTCACCTGCTCATTCTGGCTCACCAATGGCCCTTCGTGGGCGCCCCGGAGATTTCTCATCGACCATACGTCGCCGGCGCCGCGGTGGTAGGAATTGGCTCGTGCCGCCGGAGGGCTTATGAGGAGGACGACATGGCTAGGACCAATTTGCGTTCGCTGACGACCGCAGGGGTCTTGCTGTCGACCGTTGCAGTTGCCGCCACGCTGGCGCCAGCAGCAAGCGCTGTCACAACCAAAACGTGGCACATCGTTGGTGCCGACGTGGTCGAGAACGCCAGGCTCACCGACACGGTCATCAAGGGCGTTGACTCATCCATCACCACCGTGGAGTACCGCAAGGGTGGCGAAGGGAATATCGAGGTATGCGGGTTCCAGCGCACCGAACACATCTCGGCCTCACGTCAGGCGCGGTGGACCACCCCTGACCGCACGGGATCGACGCTAATCCTGCAGTTCCGCGACATCGTGGACGGCGGGAACGCCTTCACCCGGCTCAAGCAGGCCTACGTCAACTGCACCGCTGACACCTTCGGTGGCACGGCACCAGCCAATCGAGTCACGGTCAAAGGCAGCTATTCCAAGAAGAAGAAGCAACTCAAGCTGGGATGGGCCATCTACACCTCCGCCGCTAAGACCGAGACCCTGCGCGCCGAGGGACTAGCCGTCAAGCGCGCGGGCGGGGCGCTGATCATCACCAGGTCGATCACCAAAGACATCACCACCTTGAATCCCGCCGTTAACCAGAGGCTGACGGCCCGCCAGTTCGCCAAGTACAAGGCGGTCGCCTTCACCTAGTCCGGGACGGGGCTCTCGCCCTTCCTTGACGTGCGCTGGAGATCTCCCTATCGTTTATCGATAGTACCGATAAACGATAGGGAGCCTCATGAACCGCAGCCGACCTGAGCCGGAGATCGGAGCAACCAAAGACTGGGGCATT
>JBBQAL010000162.1:0-4549 GCA_038316135.1 Candidatus Nanopelagicales bacterium
GTGACCGGGCCCTCGGCTCCCGCAGCGCACGCCCGGTACGCAGACAGGCGACCAGTTCACGTTTGAGCGCACCACGCCCCTCGATGAACAGCGACTGATAGATCGCCTCGTGGCTGATGCGCATGGACTCATCATCGGGGAAGTCGACCTTCAGTCGATGCGCGATCTGCTCTGGGCTCGACGCCGTCGACCACCGCCGGTCCTGGCGATGGGGCTTGTTCAACCCCTTCCACGGTGGCGTCGTGGGCCCTGGGACGATCGTGCCGTCTGGGCGCCTGACGTTCCCGGCGAGCCGGTCCTGCACGTACTCGCGCAGCCGTTCGTTGCCCACCAACTTCGCCGTCTTCGGTCGCTTCGCTTCCTGCTGTGCCTTCCACTGCGCCACCACGGCGCGGTAGACCGGCTTGCCGCCCCTGGTCGCCGCGTTGCGACGCAACTCACGAGAAACGGTCCCGGGGTCGCGACCGATCGTGCGGGCGATTTCGCGCACGCCCTTGTCCTGGGCCTTGAGCAGCGCGATCTCCTCACGCTCAGCGAACGACAAGTACCGACCAGTGGGCTCGTCCAGGCTCAGCGGAGTCATCCCGCCAGCGTGTCGAAACCAACGAGCCCCGACCGGCCATGACACACCCACTGACTCAGACGCCTCGACCGTCGTGACGCCCGTCGCGATCAGGCGCCAGAACTCACGCTGCACAGCTCGCGACGGCTCTGGGCGACCCGGCGAGCGCATTGGCGCCCGCATCGCCCTATCCGCGGCCCACTGCCGTCGAGCCCCAACCGGCGCCTGCGGCATCTGCTTCCTCGGTCCTCCCATCGAACGCCTCCGGGATCAAGGTGTTGCGACGACCAGTTGAATCCGCCCTGGCTGCCGGCGTCGGAATGGGTGATGAGTCCCTCGAGGCGTTGCCCGCCCCGTGAGCGTCTCGCCATCTCCAACGCGCCGAGGACCATCGACGTTTTCATGTGTCCGGCGACCCGCCATCCCACGATCGCCCGTGAGTACGCGTCGACGATGAAACACACGTACGCCGTGCCCGCCCTCGTCGACACGTAGGTGATATCGGTGACCCAAAGGCGATCTGGACCGGCGGCAGTGAACTGGCGTTTGACCAGATCGACCGCCCGAACATTGGCTGGGTCTTGGCGGGTGGTGAACACCCGATTCCCACGCCGGCTGATCCCACGGATCCCCATGTCCCGCATCAGGCGGGCGACCTGGTCCCGGCCGATGTCATGGCCGCCACGGCGGGCAGCCTTCCAGAGCTTGTGGGCGCCGTAGACCTTGCGGTTCGACACCCACAATCCCATCAGGATCTGCATCATCACGATGTCACGCACCGCCCGGGCCGACAGCGGCCGGGACTTGGAGGCGTAGAACGTGGACGGAGCGATCTTGACACCGGAAGCAGTCAGCTCCCGGCAGATCGGCTCGACTCCGAACTCTCCACGATGAGCGTCGATGTAGTCGACGATCACTTCGATGGGCGGTCGAGCTCCGCCGCGAAAAAAGCTGAGGCCGACTTGAGGATCGCGTTGGCCCGCCGGAGTTCCTTGTTCTCCTGACGTAACGCCTTCACCTCCGCCGATTCCTCAGTCGTAGTCCCGGCGATCACGCCATGGTCGATGTCGTGTCGGCGGACCCAGCCCCGGACCGACTCGACCCCGTAGCCGAGCTGCTCGGCAACCCGCTGAACAGCACCATGCTTCTGGCCGGTCTCAGCCCGCAACTGCAGGACCAGACGCACCGCCTGACCCTTCTCCTCATCGCTGTAACGGCGTGCAGTCTTCTTCCCCGAAGGGTCTTGCGTTGACATAACTCTCATCCTCATTCAAAGATCGAGAGCGTCCACGGATCCCAGGGCGATTCATACTGGTCGGTGTCGATGCCCGGCCGACGATCTGTTTCGATCGGGGCGGCTGGTCCCCGAAACTGTTTGCCGAACTCTCCGCAGCCGGGTTCGAGATCCTCACCTACCGTAAAGGCCCAGCACCGGTCGAGGCCCGCACTAGGTTCACCGACCACGCCTACACCGATGCTTCGGGACGGACCCACCAGTTCCTGCTCGCCGACCGGCCTATCCGGTTGTCCTATGACAAGAACAAGAAACGGTTCGGTTGCCGCCAGATCACCCGCCTCGACCCCGTGACCGGGCACCAAACCCAGATCGTCACCACCCTCACTGATACCGATCCGGCCCCGATCGCGTACGCAATGTTCAACCGGTGGAGCCAAGAAAACTTCTTTCGTTACATGCGTGCCCACTACGGTCTCGACGCCCTCGATTCCTACACCACCACCCCCGACGATCCTGACCGGTCAACCCCGAACCCGGCCCGGCGTGCCGCCGATCAGGAACTGCGTGCCGCCCGCCGTGGACTCGCCGACTGTGAAACCGTCGAAGGCCAAGCCTCACTCAACGGACGTGCCCCAACCAATGAACTCCGCACAGCGTTCGCCGAAGCACACGCCCACGTCGACCAACTCGCCGCGACCGCCAAAGCCATCCCCGCCAGAGTCCCGCTTTCCGAAGCACGTCCTGATGCGGTGCGGGTCGACCCGGAACGCAAACGGATACATGACGCCATCCGTATGGCCACCTACAACGCCGAGTCTGGTCTCGCCCGGCTACTCGGCCCCCACTACGCCCGGGCCGATGACGAAGCCCGGACCCTGCTCCGTGAAGCGTTCCGGACCCCAGCCGACATCCAAATCGTTGGTGACCAGCTCCACGTCACCCTCAACCCGCTCACAGCCCCACGACGCACCCGAGCCATCGCCCGACTCTGCGACGAACTCACCACCACCCGAACCCGCTACCCCGGAACCAACCTCACCCTCGTCTACACCACCAAAAACCATGCCTGAACCCCGAACAGAAAAACCTTCTACATCAGGAGGTCTGGAGTCCGTATTCCTCTTTGAGGAACATGGCGACACCGCCTGAGGATGGGAAGGCGTTGGAGAGTTTGACATAGGAGTAGGAACTGAACCCGGCGACGACCGCGGCGACGACGAATGCGACCGGGAACAGGTCACCGGCGAGCCCGGCGGCTTGACCGGTGAGCGCGAAAATTCCAGCGCCGATCATGACGCCGGTGCCGAGCGACACCGCCCCCACGAGGCTGAGAGAGTCAGCGACGACATCGTCGTGCGAGGTGTGCACGGGTTGGTCGTTGTTGCGTTCCGGTTGGTGGTCCATGAAGATCCGTTGGTTCCGTTCAGGGTGCGGTGGCATCGAGCGTAGGCTGTAGCTCCGGGTCGGGAGCGACGACGGCGGTGCTGCGGCCGGTTCGGTTGACGAGGAGGATCCCGGCCAGGGCCAACGAGGCACCGACTGCGATCGAGACGGTGAGAGCTTCGCCGAAGAACGCGACGCCCAGGGCGAGCCCGAAGATCGGGACGAGGAAGGTGAACGCGTTGGCCCGGCTGAGCGAGCGTGTTTCGAGGACGGAGAACCACAGCCAGTACGCGATGGCGGTGCCGGGCAAGGCGAGCCCGAGCAGGACCAGGACGAACTTCGGGGACCAGTTCACGTCGCCGGGTGTCTCGGTGAGCGCCGCAATGAGGGTGAGCGGGATCATCCCAATGAGGAGTTGGGTGCCGGCGGCCATCAGCGCGTCGACGGTGCCGGCGAGACGTTTGAACGCCACGTTGCTGACGGTGACCCCCACCGCAGCCAACAGCACGTAAGCCACGCCGACGAGGTAGTCGTCGTTGTTCTGTTGCGCGCTGAACCCGGGTGCGGCGATGACCGCGATACCGGCGAACCCAAGTGCCAGGCCGACGGTGCCGGCGGCACCGAGACGTTCGTTGAGCACCAGATAGGCAAGGCCCGCTGCCAGGAGCGGTTGGGTGTTGGCGATGACGGTCGCCATCCCTGGTGCGATGTACTCGGCCGCGTGGAACATGCCAAAGAAGCCGAGGGTGGTGGCGCCCACGCCGGCGACGATGAGCAGCAGCCAGGTGACTCGTCCGGTCGGGACCGGTCGGCCCAAGCCAACGGCGGTACCCACGAGAGCGGTACCGGCGATGAAGGCTCGCATCGCGGCGAAAGTGAGATGCGGCGCCAAGGCCAGTCCGGTGGTGATCAGTGGGAAACAAGCTGCCCACAGCGCCATCACGGTGATGATCTTGATCGTTGCCATGTTGGCGGCACCGAACCCGCTGATCGTTCCGCGTGTCATCAACTGCGGGGATGGGCGATTGGGGCCAGCAACTGCGCCGTCTGGGCGACGGGGTTCATCTCGACCTCGGTCATGCCATGCTGGTGTTCGAGATGGGCGGCATCCGTGGTCTGTTCGGATGCGAACTGCATGCTGACTACGCGCAGCACTGCGGTGTCGAGCGCTGTTGTGATGGTTGACTGGTTCAAATTGTGCTCCTCATGGGGTTCGGACCGTCGCCACTGGCTGGCGACTGTGTGCAGCCGGTTGCGTGAGGTGGCTGGGGTCAGGTGGGCGTAACATGGTGCCGACCCAGAAGCGGCCGGCCGGATCGACGCGGCCGTCGTTAAAGCGGCTGGTGGCCGGGTCGAACGGCGCCAGC
>JBBQAL010000024.1:0-34096 GCA_038316135.1 Candidatus Nanopelagicales bacterium
CGGGGGGTTTGGTCGGCTACATCGGTTACGACGCGGTCCGTCGGTGGGAGCGCTTACCGTCGATCGCGTCCGACGAACTGCACCTTCCCGAGATCGGCTTGATGCTTGCCACCGACCTTGCAGTGCTTGATCACTCCGATGGGACGGTGCTGCTCATCGCCAATGCGATCAACTACGACGCCACCGATCAGCGGGTGGACGAAGCATGGAGTGACGCTGTCGCTCGACTCGATGCGATGACTGCTGACCTTGCCGTTTCAGCGTCATCGACGGTCGCCGTCGCCGATGAAGTCGTCGATCCCTCTTACGTTTCGCGCACTGAACGAGACGATTTCTTGGCCGCGGTCGAGAAGGCGAAGGAGGCGATCCGGGCAGGAGAGACCTTCCAGATCGTCGTCAGCCAGCGCTTTGAGATCGACTGTCCGGCCGACAGCCTCGATGTGTATCGCGTCCTTCGGGCGGTGAATCCCAGTCCCTACATGTACCTACTGCGCTTCGACGGCTTCGATATCGTGGGATCGAGCCCTGAAGCATTGGTCAAGGTGGCCGGGGGTCGAGCGCTCGCACATCCCATCGCAGGAACGCGCTGGCGTGGTCAGACTCCGGAGGCGGACGCCGCGCTCGCGACCGAGTTGTTGGCTGACGAGAAGGAGCGCGCTGAGCATCTGATGCTTGTCGACCTTGCGCGCAACGATCTCGGGCGGGTGTGTCGGCCGGGAACCGTCGAGGTGGTCGACTTCATGACAGTGGAGCGCTACTCGCACGTCATGCACATCGTGTCGACCGTGGTGGGTGAGGTGGCAGTCGGCCGCACCGCGTACGACGTGCTCGCCGCGACGTTTCCCGCAGGGACGCTCTCGGGGGCTCCCAAGGTGCGTGCGATGGAACTGATCGATGAGCTCGAGCCCAGTCGCCGTGGTCTCTATGGTGGAACGGTCGGCTACTTCGACTTCGCTGGCGACATGGACATGGCCATTGCCATCCGGACGGCGCTGATCCGCGGGGGGCGAGCCTACGTGCAGGCTGGTGGAGGCATTGTGGCCGACTCCGACCCGGCGGCTGAGTTCGACGAATCGGTCAACAAAGCGGCCGCGGTACTCCGGGCAGTCGCCACTGCTGCCACGCTGCGTGCACCGTGACGCGGCTCGGGTCTCGGAGTTGGGTGATGGTTCTGCTGGGCCTCGCGGCACTAAGTGGGCTGGCCGCGCCGACTGAGGCAGCGACTGGACTCGCCCTATTGGCCCTGGCCACCATCCCTGCACTCTTCGCGGTACCTCCACGGGCTCGTCTCGTCCTCGGGGTTGCTGTCTCGGGCATTGGGCTGGCCGCCGCTCTGCTGGGAGACCTCGGGTCATCGGCCGCCGCATGGACCTCGGTGGTTGCGCTGGTAGCGGCCGGGGCGCTGACCGCCCTTCGCGGGCCTAGGTGGCCAAGTCTTGCCCGGCGCTACGGCGATGCAGCCGGCGCCGAAAGCCGAGGAGAGCCTGTTGACCTGTGGCGGGCCTTGGACCGGGGAGAGGATCCGACGACGAGGGAAAACACTGGCGCCGACCCGCCGGGCCGCGATGGTGGCGACCACCCCTCCGGCACCGGCACCGTCGACTAACCTGCTGCTGTGAGTAGCCCTGAGCCGCCAAGCGTCCCCGATCCTTGGCAGCCGCCTGCTGAGGGCGCCGTTCCGCCGCCACCGCCACCGCCGCCGCCGCCACCGCCACCGCCGCCACCGCCACCACCGCCTGGAGGTGGCTATCCTCCTGCCTACCCTCCCGCCGGTCCGCCCGGCGGCCAGCAGTGGGGAACGCCCCCACCGTCGGCGCGTACCAGTGGCAAGGCGATTGCGGTCATCGTGTTGGGGATCGCGAGTCTGCCGCTGGCCTGCGGATGCCTTGGCCTCGGCATCGTGCCCGCCGTCATTTCGCTAGCGCTGGCGTCAGGTGCCCGACGTGAGATCACCGCCTCGGGGGGATCATTAACCGGAACTGGCCTGGTCACAGCAGGCGTGGTCGGTTCGTGGATCTCGGTCGCTATCGGTGTTCTTGTTATCCTCTGGATTGCCTTTTCGTGATGGTCAATGGTGACGGCCGAACTACCTGGGCGGATCGGGAGCGAAGGTCGGTGAACGGGGTGGGCCTGATCGAACTCGCGGTGAGCCTGCCACTATTGACTCCCAGCCCTTCGTCAGCTGCGCGCCTCTGCGGCGTAAGCAGCGAACGTCCCACCGAGGAGAACTGATGTCAGCCGAGCACGACGATCACGGCTCAACACCGGCCGCCTGGACTGCGGTCACAATCATCATGATCGCCTTCGTGGTTGGCGGCGTTGGCGTGCTGATCTCCCAACCGGTGGTCTTCTGGGCTGGGGTCGTCCTGGCTGTGGTCGGGATCGTGGTTGGCAAGGTCATGCAGATGATGGGAATGGGCGCCCCGTCGTCGACGTGACGACGCACAGCCGGCACACCATGCACACCAGGCTCACCAAGCACACAGGGGCCACCCTGACCTCGACCAGGCGCCGTTCCGCGCAACGATGGGCGTTGGCGGCTGGTGGGGCAGCGACCCTCGGACTGCTATGGGCGCGTGACCCCAACCAGGGTGGTAGTTATGGGTACTGCCCGCTGAGGGCGTTCACCGGGCTCGACTGCCCCTTCTGCGGAGGCCTGCGTGGCACCTACGCCCTGATACACGGTGACGTACCCACCGCCCTCGACCACAACCTCCTGCTACCCCTCTTCCTCGGAGTTGGTATCGCGCTCGCGGTGCTTTCGTGGAGACGCGCTGACGGTGTCGAACGCGAGCCGAGTTCGCCGCGAACAATCGCCGGTGCGCCGGTTGCGATCTGGTGGGCGCTTGCGGCGCTGACGGCCATTTTCTTCGTCGTTCGCAACCTGCCCTGGTTCCCGTACCTGGACTCAGCAGCGTGACCGGGCACTACCCACCACCACCGCAGCCTGAGGAGCTCCCTCCGCCTGTGTCGGCTTATCCACCACCTCCACCGGCATATCCACCTCCACCGCCGGCCTATCCGGCGGCCAGTGCTAGTCCGCAGTCGCAAACCTCGGGGAAGGCGGTCGCATCCCTGGTGCTTGGGATCCTCGGCATCGTGTCGTGCCAGGTGCTCGGCATCGCGGCGATCATCGTGGGTCACCAGGCCACCGAGGAGATCGCCGCATCCGGTGGCCGACTTGGTGGCGACGGATTAGCCAAGGCCGGGGTGATCTTGGGCTGGGTGTCAGTTGCGTTGCTGGCGATAGTCATCGTCGGCGGTGCGCTCGCCTTGCTAGCCCTTGCCGTGGCGTCCAGCTGACGGGGCGTACGGAGCAGCTGCCGGTGCGCCGATACCCTGGCCCAGTGAGCGTGCTTGCCGATATCGTCGCAGGGGTCCGTGAAGACCTCGCCGTGCGTGAGGCTGCGCGCCCGCTCGAGGAGTTGAAGGCCAGCGCGGCTCGCCGGCCACTGCCCCTGGACGCCTTCGGTGTTCTGCGCGACCACCCTGGTGTCGCCGTCATCGCCGAGGTCAAGAGGTCCTCACCGTCTAGGGGCGAGCTTGCCACCATCGCCGACCCGGCGGCCCTGGCTGCTCAGTACGCGAGCGGCGGGGCGGCCGTCATCTCGGTACTCACCGAGCAACGCCGTTTTGGGGGCAGCCTCGACGACCTGCGAGCGGTTCGTGCTGCGGTTGACGTCCCGGTTCTGCGTAAGGACTTCATCGTCACCAGCTATCAGTTGTGGGAGGCGCGCGAGGCAGGTGCCGATCTGGCTCTGCTCATCGTTGCCGCGCTTGAGCAGCAGGCATTGATCTCGTTGATCGAGCGCGCGCAGTCATTGGACCTCACCGCCCTGGTCGAGGTCCACAGCGTCGAGGAGGTCGAGCGAGCCGTGGCTGCCGGCGCCCGCGTCATCGGAGTCAACGCTCGCAACCTCAAGACCCTTGAGGTCGACCCGACCACATTCGCCCGCGTGTCACCGGCGATTCCGCCCGGCATCATCCAGATCGCCGAATCAGGGGTGCGTGGCCCTGCCGACGTTGTCTCCTACGCCCACCAGGGTGCGCACGCCGTCCTCGTGGGTGAGGCTCTTGTCACTGAGACCGATCCTGGTGCCGCAGTGGCTGAGCTCGTCGCTGCCGGGTCCCACCCGACTTCTAGCAGGGGAGCCCTATGAGTATCGACACCCCACCGCGCGCCCCCGGCGCCACCAGCTTTGACCCAGACGCCACCGGCCACTGGGGGCGATTTGGTGGGAGGTTCGTCCCGGAGGCCCTGGTTGCTGCGCTCGATGAGCTGACTGATGCCTTTGAGGGGGCGCAGAGCGACCCGGACTTCATTGCCACGCTGGCGGATCTGCAGCGGACGTACACCGGCCGCCCCAGTCCAATCACTGAAGCGAAGCGGCTCGCCGAGCACGCCGGGGGCGCGACGATTCTGCTCAAGCGAGAGGACCTCAACCACACCGGGTCGCACAAGATCAACAATGTGCTCGGCCAAGCCTTGCTGACCAAGAGAATGGGCAAAACGCGGGTCATCGCCGAAACCGGGGCAGGCCAACACGGTGTGGCGACGGCAACAGCGTGCGCTCTCCTCGGGCTCGAATGCGTGGTGTACATGGGAGCGGAGGACACCCGCCGTCAGGCGCTCAACGTGGCGCGCATGAAGCTGCTCGGAGCCGACGTCGTGTCGGTTCAGTCGGGGAGTCAGACCCTCAAGGACGCGATCAACGATGCGATGCGCGACTGGGTCACCAACGTCGACCGTACGCATTACATCCTGGGCACTGTCACCGGTCCGCACCCGTTCCCGATGATGGTCAGGGACTTCCAGCGGGTGATCGGTGACGAGGCCAGGCAGCAGGTTATTGACCTGACCGGCGGGCTGCCGGACGCCGTCATCGCCTGCGTCGGCGGAGGCTCGAACGCGATGGGGATCTTCACGGCATTCCTCGAGGACGCCGATGTGCGGCTCTACGGATTTGAGGCAGGAGGTGATGGGGTCGAAACCGGTCGCCACGCTGCACGCATGGCTGGCGGCTCGCCAGGCGTTCTGCACGGAACCCGCACTTACGTGATGCAGGACGACATGGGCCAGACCGTTCCATCACACTCAATCTCGGCTGGGCTCGACTACCCGGGTGTCGGGCCTCAGCACGCGTGGCTGCACGAGACTGGGCGGGCCGCCTACGCACCCATCACCGATGTCGAGGCGATGGCTTCCTTTGAGCTTGTCTGCCGTACTGAGGGGATCATTCCAGCCATCGAGTCAGCTCACGCCGTGGCTGGGGCCTTGCAGGTAGGTCGAGAGCTCGGCCCTGACTCGGTGCTGTTGGTCAACCTGTCCGGTCGAGGAGACAAGGACGTCGCAACGGCAGCCGGGTGGTTCGGCATCGATGCGGGCGAGGGTGGCGTGTGAGCACTCTGGCTGAACTCTTCGGGCGCACGCGTGCCGAAGGGCGAGCGGCGTTGATCGGCTACCTTCCGGCAGGGTTTCCGACCGTGGCCGGAGCGATCGAGGCCATGCACGCCATGGTCGACGGCGGCGTAGACGCGATTGAAGTCGGCTTGCCGTACTCCGACCCATTGCTGGATGGTCCGACGATCCAGGAGGCCGTTGACCTCGCCTTGAAGGCTGGCGTCACGACGACCGACGTTCTCGACACGGTGCGCGCAGTATCCGCAACAGGTGTGCCGACCATGGTGATGAGCTACTGGAACCCCATTGAGCGGTTCGGTGTCCAGCGCTTCGCCCGCGAGTTGGCGTCCGCAGGTGGCGTCGGCGTCATCACTGCTGACATCACGCCTGAAGAGGCCGGTGCGTGGATCGCCGCCAGCGAGTCAGAGGGGCTCGCCCGCATCTTCTTGGTGGCGCCTTCGTCGACGACGGACCGGATCGCTATCACCGCTGATGCCGCATCGGGCTTCCTGTACGCCGCTGCGGTGATGGGCGTGACAGGAGCTCGACACGAGGTGGGTTCGGCGGCCCGCGAGCTCGTCGAACGAACCCGCAAGGCCACGAGTCTTCCGATCTGCGTAGGTCTGGGTGTCTCGACCGGACGTCAGGCAGCTGAGATCGCCGGGTTCGCCGATGGCGTCATTGTCGGATCGGCCTTCGTGCGCGCTCTGTTGGATGCACCGACCCCAGCGGAGGGCGTTGAGCGGGTGCGCGCCCTTGCCGTCGACCTACGGTCAGGTGTTTCCGGCGGTGGCCCGGCGGTATGAACGACTTCCGCGGCTCGTCCGCGCAGATGTGGATCTCGACGCTGCTTCGACTCGGTCTTGCCGTTGTTCTGCTGTGGAGTGGGGGCGCCAAGGTCTCTGAGCCGAGCCAGGCGGTCATGGCCGTCCAGGCGTATCAAATTCTTCCGGTCAGCGTCGGGGAGTTCGTGGGCTATGCACTCCCACTCTTCGAGCTGGCGATGGGTGTAGCACTGCTGCTCGGTGTGGCAACCCGGATCACCGCAGTGGTGACCGGAGCCTTGATGACAGCCTTCGTGATCGGTGTCGCCTCGGTGTGGGCTCGCGGACTTTCGATCGATTGCGGCTGCTTTGGCGGTGGGGGAGTCGTGCCAGAGGGAGAGGCGAACTACCTTCCGGTGTTGCTTCGTGACTTGAGCTTCGCTGCTATGGCAGCGTGGCTGGTGGTCTACCCGGCCACGCGATGGGCGATCGACCGAAGTGGGAGGACCGGTACAGGGGACCTTGGGCTCTACGACGAGTGGGATGACGAAGCAGAATCGCAGCATGGGCGCCATCGCGTCCTCCATGAGCAGGACCAGGACTCAGCAGACAACCCGGCCAGTGAGCCGGCAGACGAGCAGGCAGAGGAGCCACGGCTGTGACGGACGGCACGCGCGACGGCGGTATCCAGGGCGGCAAGGGGCAAGGTGCTGGCAAAGGCCAGGGTGGCAGAGGCGGCGGCGCCCAGGGCGGCAGGGGTCAGGGTGCCGGCAGAGGCGGCGGCGCCCAGGGCGGCAGGGGTCAGGGTGCCGGTAAAGGCCAGGGTGGCAAGGACCCGCAAGGGGGCGGGGGCAAACGGGGCGCCCGCGATCGGCTCGCGACCGAGCGCGCGCAACAGGCCAAGTCCGCCCAGCGCAAGCGCAAGAGCTCCAACATCGCCATCGCCCTGGTGGTCGCGCTTGTTGCGGTGGCGATCATCGGGTACGCCTGGTGGGCCTCCAATGACAGCGGCCCCACCGATGCAAGCCTGCCCGCTCTCGTTCAAGATCCAGGAGGCGGCGTGGTCACCGGAGATGGTCCGGTCGACCTCACGCTGTGGGAAGACTTCCAGTGCCCCGGGTGCAAGTTGTTTGAGGAAGCTAACTCCGACCTCGTCAAGCAGCGTGTAGCCGATGGCGATGTCACGGTGACGATCCATCCGCTGTCATTCCTCGATAGCAACTTGAGTAACACTTCCTCGGTGGCGGCAGCCAACGCCTTTGGGTGCGCAGCCGATGCTGGTGGGCAAGAGGCGCTTGACTTCCACCAGACCCTCTACGCGAACCAGCCAGCCGAGTCAGCGGGACAGGAGGCGTGGACAACCGCGGACTTGATCGGCTGGGGAAACGACGTCGGCATCGAGGGCACCGAGTGGGAATCGTGTGTCACTGACCAGGCGTATGCCGGTTGGGTGGAACAGGTGGCCAAGAGCCAGGCAGCAGCAGGTGTCACGGCGACGCCCACCATCTTTATTGACGGCGTGAAGTTCGACCCCAGAGACGACTTGGGAGCCGCCATCGATGATGCGCTCAAGAGTTCCCAGTAGTGAGTCTGACAGAGCCGGTGCTCTCGATTCCGAGTCCAGCTGACGGCGTCTGGTACATCGGGTTCTTCCCGCTTCGCGGGTACGCGGTGGCCATCATCATCGGGATCGCCTTGGCGATCTGGATCGGTGACTGCCGGTGGCGGGCTCGTGGCGGAGATCCTGGCGTCGTTGCTGATGTTGCCGTGTGGGCCGTGCCGTTCGGGATCATCGGTGGTCGCCTATATCACGTGATCACCTCACCGGCTGCGTACTTCGGCGATGGCGGCCATCCCGTTGATGCGATCAAGATCTGGCAAGGTGGCCTGGGGATCTGGGGTGCGGTGATTCTCGGTGGAGTGGGCGCCTGGATCGGTGTCCGGCGCCGCGGTATCCCGTTGCCGCCGTTCGGAGATGCAATCGCCCCGGGCATCGCCGTCGCCCAGGCGGTGGGTCGATGGGGAAACTGGTTCAATCAAGAGCTCTTCGGCGGTCCGACAACGCTTCCGTGGGGCGTCGAGATCGATCTCCAGCATCGCCCGGTGGACTACCTCGATGTCGCTACCTTCCAGCCGACGTTTCTCTACGAATCACTCTGGATGTTGGCGGTCGCCGGCATCCTGGTGCTGGTTGATCGGCGTTGGCGACTCGGACACGGACGCCTGTTCGCGCTCTACGTCGCGCTCTACGCGATGGGCCGGCTCCCGATCGAGCTGCTGCGGATTGATCCCGCTAATGAGATCCTTGGGGTACGGGTCAACGTGTGGGTTTCCATCGTGGTCTTTATCGGCGCCGTGACCTATCTCGTCATCTCCGGGCGGCGGGTGCCTGGTCGCGAATCGCCAGAAGAGCTGCAAGGGACCGCCAGAGCCGCCTCCGCAGCGCAACCGAAGGGATCCTCGTGACCGAGCGAGCTTTTGAGATTCACCACTCGCACCGCGATGTCACCGGTGGCTGGCTGCGTCCGGCAGTCTTCGGGGCCAGCGATGGGTTGGTATCGAACTTCGCACTCATCGCTGGTGTAGCTGGGGGAACCGCGGCGGCCGGTTCGGACAGCACTGCCGTCGTGATCGCCGGGCTCGCCGGACTGGTCGCCGGTGCTGGTTCGATGGCTGCGGGGGAGTACGTCAGCGTTGCTTCGCAGAGTGAGTTGGCGCAGGCTGAGATCGAGCTCGAGCGGGTCGAGTTGCAGAACCGACCAGAGGCCGAGGAGCAAGAACTCGCCGAAACCTTCCAGCGTCGTGGCCTCTCCACCGAGCTGGCAGCCGAGGTGGCCCGGGAGCTCTCGCGCGATCCCGAGCACGCCCTCGAAGTGCATGTACGCGAGGAGTTGGGCGTCGACATCCACGAGTTGCCGTCGCCGGTGACCGCAGGCGTCTCCAGTTTTCTGGCCTTTAGTGTTGGCGCGTTTATCCCACTCCTGCCTTATCTGCTAGGGGCCACCAGTCTTTGGCCAGCGTTGATCGTTTCATTCGTCGCCATCTTTGGCGTTGGCGTGTTGGTGTCGCGCGTCACGGTACGTTCATGGCTCTATTCCGGAACCAGGCAGTTGCTGCTCGGTGGGGCCGCCGCTGGGATTACCTACCTGGTTGGCTCGTGGGTGGGTGCCGGAGTCGGGTAGCCCTGGATCGAAGCTGGGGTACTTCAGTCGTTTATGCTCGGGCGGAACGAGAAGCCATCGGTTGTCGATGAAGCCGAACTCCCACCCCGCATCGTGGACCTTGCGGTGGTGCGTACGGCAGAGCAACACCAGGTTGTCGAGCGCGGTGCGACCGCCTTCGGCCCAGTGCACCACGTGATGTGCCTCGGTCCAGGCCGACGGACGGTCGCAACCTTCGGCGACACATCCGCGGTCACGGACCACCAACGCCTGGCGAAGGTAGCCGGGCACCGTTCGCGTCGATCGGCCAACGTCGAGCGGCTGTGACGCTGGGTCCAGAACCACCCGCGTCACCTCCGCGTCGCAGGCGATTCGGCGAACTGCCTCGTCGGTGATCGGTCCGGTCCAGGCCATCTCTGGGACGTCGACGGGAGTTGAGCTCTCGTCGCTGCGACCGGTGATAGCCGTCAGCGGTGTCGTGACGAGCAGATGTGGGCGCACCCCGGCGGACGTTCCTGGTTGTCCGGTATCGAGTGCGTAGTTGCAGACGTCGACCAAGGCATCGGCTCGCCGTTGCCCTGCGCTTCGCCGGTCATCGGGTCCTCGAGGCGTGGCTGCGGAGGCGAGTGCCGTCAAAAGTACCGCTCCGGCTTCGGCGTCGAGGAGTCCGTCGATGCTGACCATCCCCTCCAGTGTGGTCGAGGTGGTGAGCCACCGTCGCTCGTGAGCTCGGTTGGCATCGGCGAGTGCCCCATCGGGGTCGACCACCTGTCGGACCCTGGTCGCAAACCCGGTGAGGGAGCCGGCATCGACAGCGCGTCCGACCTCGAGCATCACCTTCTCGACCTCGGCGACGGCAGCGTCAGCTTCCTCCGGACGTACTTGGTCGTGGACCAGGCGAGCGGTGCGCGCGATCGTGCGCGCGTGCTGCACCGTGATTTCGCCATTCCCCAGGGCGGACTCCGTGGCGCTGAGGGACGAACGCAACTCGCGCGCGGTCCGCACGAGATCAGAAGCCTGACCCGACGGGAGCCCGGTGTGATGGCGTAGCCAGGACGCCGTGCCGCTGCCCGTCTCCAGTGCTGCCACGCCGTTGGCATCGACGCGCACCAAGCGGGTCAACGCCATCGCATGCAGCCGGTTGACGACGGCAAAGAGGGCGACCACCTCGTCAGCAAGCATTCGGGGTGGAGCCGACTCCGTCTCAAGGTCGAAGGCAGCATCGACGGCATGGAGAAGGCCCTCCAGGCGGGGAGTGCTCGGCTGCGAGCGGGCCCGGAGGCCTTGTGGACTAGCGGGAAGCCGGCTGTTCATGGGGTGCTCCCGAGAGAAGAGGTGGCCACGAGTCGGGGGGCTCGGGCTCGGCTCGCCGTGTCTCAACGTCTCTCACCGGGGCGGGTCGTCAGTAACTGACCCACAACCAGCGTATCGAACATACGTTCGAATCACAAGAGTGCCGTTCGGTCGGACACCCAAAGGCTGACCGGGAACTGCTCGGTAGGCTCCCGCCCATGCGTCGCGCCAAAATCATCGCCACTCTCGGTCCGGCCTCCAGCACGTTAGGCACCGTGACGGCTTTGGTCGAGGCGGGGCTCGACGTGGCTCGCATCAACCTCAGCCACGGCACCCACGCAGACCATGCCCGCTCGGTGGCGCTGGTGCGCCAGGCATCGGAGGCCAGCGGTCGAGCCGTCGGCATCCTGGCTGACCTGCAAGGTCCCAAGATCCGGCTTGGTCGGTTCGCGAGTGGCTCGGTGCTGCTGCGCCCTGGGGCGCGTTTTGTGATCACCGCCGATGATGTCCCTGGAGACCAGGACATCGTTTCGACGACCCACCTCGGTCTGGCCAAAGACGTCTCCGTCGGTGACCCCATCCTCGTCGATGACGGACGCGTCCTCTTGCGGGTCATGGAGATTGCCGGACCAGCCGTCGTCACTCGCGTGGTCGAAGGCGGGACGCTCTCAGACTCCAAAGGCATCAACCTGCCAGGAGCGATGGTGAGCGTTCCTGCCGTTTCGGACAAGGACGTCGACGATCTGCGGTGGGCGCTGACCAATAGCGTCGACCTTGTCGCGCTCTCGTTCGTGCGAACTGCCAAGGACGTTGAACCTGTGCACGAAGTCATGGACGACGAAGGCATTCATCGCCCGGTCATTGCCAAGGTCGAAAAACCCCAGGCTGTCCAACACCTCCCAGAGATCCTCGACGCTTTTGACGGCATCATGGTGGCCAGGGGAGACCTCGGGGTCGAGCTGCCGTTGGAGCAGGTGCCGCTGGTCCAAAAGCGTGCGGTCAGCCTGGCGCGGGAGAAGGGCAAGCCGGTCATCGTGGCAACGCAGATGCTGGAGTCGATGATCAGCGCTTCGCGCCCCACCCGTGCGGAAGCTTCTGATGTAGCCAACGCCATTCTTGATGGCGCTGACGCCGTCATGTTGTCGGGTGAGACAAGTATCGGGAAATTCCCTCTCGAGACTGTCCTGACCATGGGGCGGATCATCGAGTCGATCGAAGACACCGCACTCGACCGCATTCCGCGGATCGAAGGGCTTCCCACGAACAGGGCGGACGCTATCTGTCGCGCCGCTGTGCACGTGGCCACCCAGTTGGGCGCGAAGTTCCTGGTCGCCTTCACCGAGACCGGCCGCACACCGACGGTGCTGGCGCGCTACCGGTCGTCGGTCCCGCTGCTTGCATTCACGCCGGAGGCTCAGGTCCGCAACCAGCTCTCGCTCACCTGGGGGGTCGAGAGCTTTCTCGTCGATCCGGTGACGCACACCGATCACATGGTGCGTCAGGTGGAGGCGAAGCTGCTCGAGCTCGACCGTTGTGCGGTCGGCGACCACATCACGATCGTGGCAGGTAGCCCTCCAGGCATCCCAGGTTCGACGAACGCGATGCGAGTTCACCGCATCGGCGATGCTGCCGGTGGTGCAGCACCTGCGTACGCCGAGGCGCTCGACGACGATGACGCCATCGGGTATCCGCGCTAGTCCAACGGCAGGGCTCGACGGGCCTCCGGGTTGAGCACTCCCCAGGTGATGAGCTGCTCGGTGAGCGCACCGGGGGACTGGTCGTAGATGACTGCGAGAGTACGAAGGTCTTCTTGTCGAATCGACAGGATGCGCCCGTTGTAGTCACCACGCTGGCTCTGGATGGTCTGGGCATACCGAGCGAGCGGACCAGCCTTCTCGGCCGGAACCTGGTTGAGCTGCTCGAGGTCGATCACCAGACGCGGGGGCGGCTCTGCCGCTGCTGCCGGGCTGCTGTCTGGGAGTAATTCGCTGACCGGAACTCCGTAGAAGTCCGCGAGCTCAGCCAGTTTCTGGACGGTGACCGCTCGGTCGCCGCGCTCGTAGGAGCCAACGACGACAGCCTTCCACCGCTCGTTCGACTTCTCCTCCACACCGTGGAGCGAGAGTCCCTGTTGGGTACGGATCGCTCGGAGTCGTGCTCCCAGCGCCTTTGCGTAGTCGGTCACTGCGCACCTTTCGTTAGGCCCGACCGATGTCGGGCGTCCCCCCGGGTGATCGGAGTCGGAATCAAGAACCAAGCGGTGATGCCTGGTCTCCGAGCTCTGTTCACCCCTGCTGTGCGGATGGCCTCCTGCGCCCCGAACGCGGGGTGGTCACGCTGAGTAGCGTTACTGAGAGTGATCGCCACGTCAAGGGGAACGCGGCAATCTGTCCCGAATCCGCCCCAGATTCGCCCGAATGGCCATTCAGGATCCGTCGCTCAGCGTTGCATTGGCCCGGCATATGTCGGGTGGTCAAGGGGGTGACGATCTACGGAAAGAACCCAGATGGCCACGCTCGGTAGTCGGGGGCAGGGGGCTTCGGCGGGTCAGCACGCTTCGCTAGAGTGAGGGTGTTAGACGTCCTTTAAGTCCGTCCAGTGAGGCGGGAAAGGAGGTTCGCCATGGTTCGGTCAGATTCGGCCGCTGAGGATCGTGAAGTCCTCGATGCAGATGACGTCCAGCGTGCGCTGACCCGTATCGCCCACGAAGTACTCGAGCGCAACAAGGGCGCCCAGTCCGTGGTGCTGCTCGGCATTCCCACCCGTGGTGTTCCGTTGGCCGAGCGGTTGGCGCAGCGGATCGGTGAGGTTGAGGGCACCAACGTTCCCTTCGGGTCACTCGACATCACCATGTTTCGCGATGACCTGCGTCTGCGCCCCGCGCGTGGGCTGGGCCGAACTGAGCTTCCTTCCGGTGGCATCGACGACTCCGTCGTCATTCTCGTCGACGACGTGCTCTTTTCCGGCCGCTCGATCCGGGCAGCGCTTGACGCCTTGAGCGAGCTCGGACGCCCCCGAGCTGTTCAGCTCGCGGTGCTTGTCGATCGCGGACATCGGCAGTTCCCGATCCGCGCCGACTACGTCGGAAAGAACCTGCCAACTTCGACGCGCGAGACGGTGCGTGTTCTAGTTGCAGAGTTCGACGGTAGGGACGCCGTGCTTATCGGCGGCTCCGATTCCGACCCGGCCGACACCGATGGCGACACCGATGGCGACGCCGGTGATGAGGCATCGTCATGACGAGGCACCTGCTCTCCGCTGCCGACCTGTCACTCGACGACGCAACACTGATTCTCGACACCGCTGACGAGCTCGCACGCCTGTCGGATCGACCTGTCAAGAAACTACCGACGCTTCGCGGTCGCACAGTCGTCAACCTGTTCTTTGAAGACTCCACCCGTACCAGAATCTCCTTCGAGGCGGCAGCCAAACGGCTCTCCGCAGACGTCATCAACTTCAGTGCCAAGGGCTCGAGTGTCTCGAAGGGCGAGAGCCTCAAGGACACTGCACTGACGCTGGAGGCGATGGGTGCCGACGCCGTCGTCATCCGGCACGGTGCCAGTGGGGCCCCGCACACCTTGGCCCACTCGGGGTGGATCGGGGGGTCGATTGTCAACGCCGGCGACGGTACGCACGAGCACCCGACTCAAGCGCTTCTGGACGCCTTCACGATGCGCAAGCACCTCGCTTCCCTCGAAGGGCGGAAGGTCGTGGTGGTTGGAGACGTTTTGCACAGCAGGGTGGCCCGCTCCAACGTGCTCCTCCTGGCCACACTCGGAGCCGATGTGACACTCGTGGCACCGCCCACCCTGTTCCCGGTAGGTGTCGAATCCTGGCCCTGTGCGCACTCCTACGACCTCGACGACAGCATCGAGGGAGCTGACGCAGTGATGATGTTGCGCGTCCAGCAGGAGCGGATGAACGCGGCATTCTTCCCCAGTGTCCGTGAATACTCCCGGCGCTACGGACTCGATGGCGACCGCATGGCCCGACTTCCCGATCACGCGATCGTCATGCATCCAGGCCCGATGAATCGTGGTCTTGAGATCACCGCAGAGGTTGCCGACTCCGATCGAGCAGTCATCGTCGAACAGGTTACGAACGGAGTCAGTGTGCGCATGGCAGTGCTGTATCTGTTGCTTGGTGGCAGCGACTCAGCGCTGGGGGGTACGGAATGACAGATAACGTTCCTGAGCCGCGCTTCCTCGTCAAGGGCGCGAGCATCCTCGGCGGCGAGGCACAAGACATGCTCCTTGCGGACGGCGTCATCATTGCGCTTGGTGCCGATGCAGCGGCGGATGCCGGTGCAGGTATCGAGGTCATCGATGCGTTCGGGCTCATTGCGTTGCCGGGTCTTGTCGATCTCCACACGCATCTACGCGAACCCGGCCGCGAGGACGCTGAGACCGTTGCCTCGGGTTCGGCAGCTGCGGCGGTCGGCGGATTCACGGCCGTCCACGCCATGGCCAATACCGATCCAGTCGCCGACACCGCTGGCGTTGTCGAGCAGGTGTGGCACCTCGGAAGGCGGGCCGGCCTCTGCGATGTTCACCCGGTTGGTGCTGTCACGGTGGGCCTCGGCGGCAGTGAGCTCGCCGAGCTCGGGGCGATGGCCGAGTCTGCGGCTCGGGTCCGGGTGTTCTCCGATGATGGAAAGTGCGTCTCCGACGCCGTGCTGATGCGGCGGGCGTTGGAGTACGTAAAGGCATTCGACGGTGTGGTGGCGCAGCATGCGCAGGAGCCCAGGCTGACCGAGGGTGCGCAGATGAACGAGGGCTCGGTGTCGGGCGTCCTCGGCCTGCGAGGTTGGCCCGCTGTTGCTGAAGAGTCGATCATCGCCCGTGACGTCCTGTTGGCCGGACACGTCGGATCTCGTCTGCATGTCTGTCACGTCTCGACAGCAGGATCGGTTGAGATCCTCCGGTGGGCTAAAGGCAAAGGGATCGACGTCACTGCCGAGGTCACTCCGCATCACCTCTTCCTCACCGACGAGATGGTGCGCAGTTACGACCCGCGCTACAAAGTCAATCCGCCCCTGCGGACTCAGGAGGATGTCGACGTGCTCCGACAGGGTCTCGCCGACGGCACGATCGACGCAGTTGCTACCGACCATGCTCCCCATAGCCTGGAAGACAAGGACTGTGAATGGGCTGCTGCAGCGATGGGCATGGTGGGCTTGGAAACCGCTGTCGGAGTGGTTGCTCGGGCCATGGTCGAGACCGGGCTGCTCGACTGGGAAGGCGTGGCCGACCGGATGTCGGTCCGGCCGTCTCGGATCGGTCGGTTGTCAGGACAAGGCCGCCCGATCGCAGCAGGAGAGCCGGCGAACCTGGTGCTGGTTGACCCGGAGAATCGCTACACCGTCGATCCAACGGACATGGTGTCGAGGAGTCGAAACAGTCCCTACGCGGGCGTCGAGCTCGCAGCCCGTCCGGTCGCTACGTTCCTCCGCGGCCGGCTGACCGCTCGTGACGGCAAGGTGGAAGGGTGACAACCGTCGGCACGCTTCTCGCCTCAGCCGAGGTCACCGACTGGCCCCAACGGCTCGGGCTGACGATGGCGGTGGTTGCGCTTATCGGTGCGGTGCTGGGCCTGATGCGGTGGGGATGGGTCCGACGCGGGCGACGTCAAAACGACATCGGTCCGCTGCCAGCTGTTCCGCGGCTCCCTGGCGCGCCCGGTGAGGTGGCACCCGGTTCCGCCGTTGACGTGACCGAGGTTTCGGCTCGCTACCTGGGGGCAACGCGCTCGGGTGACTGGCTCGACCGGATCGTCGTGCGCGGGCTGGGAGTTCCCAGCGCCGCCGAAATCACAGTCGGCGTAAAAGGCGTGTGGATACTGCGCTCAGGCGCCCCCGACATCTTCGCGGCCGCGGCAGATGTGGGGGGTGCCCGACATGACCGCGGCATCGCTGGACGTGTCCTTGAGACAGACGGAGTCCTGGTCATCACCTGGCGTCATGACGGCCAGCTCATTGACCTCGGCCTTCGGGTGCGAGACGCGTTTGCGGCCGAAGCATTGCGCTCAGCGATCTGTGCCTTGGCCAACGTCGAGTCATCGCCAAGCGACTCCCACATTTCCCCCACCACGTCCGGAGAATCTGCGTGACTGCATCCCTGCCTGCACTACTCGTCCTCGAAGATGGCCGGGCCTTTCATGGCGACTCTTTGGGCGCCACGGGTGAGACCTTCGGCGAAGCCGTCTTCTGCACGGCAATGACCGGCTATCAGGAAACCCTCACCGACCCGTCATATCACCGACAGGTGGTCATTCAGACCGCCCCCCAGATCGGCAACACCGGCGTCAACAACCAAGACGACGAGTCAGAGCAGATCTGGGTCAGTGGCTACGTCGTGCGTGACCCGTCGCGGGTGCAGTCGAGCTGGCGATCGACCGGTTCCCTCGACGATCGGCTGACGGCCCAGGAAGTCGTGGGAATCTCCGGGATCGACACCAGAGCGCTCACTCGCCACCTTCGAGAACAGGGGGCGATGCGGGTCGGGATCTCTACCGAGACCGGCGATCCGCGGGCCCTGCTAGAGCGGGTCCTACAGAGCCCGGACATGGCGGGCGCGGACCTCACCGCTGATGTCTCGACCGCCACGGCCTATGTCGTACCTGCCGTTGGCAAGCGACTTCACACCGTGGCCGCGATCGACCTCGGGATCAAGGCGATGACCCCCCGCCTGATGGCAGAGCGCGGGATCGAGGTCCACGTGCTTCCAGCGTCCAGTTCTATCGACGACGTACTGACGGTTGGGGCCGATGGCGTCTTCTTCAGCAACGGTCCTGGTGACCCAGCGACCGCGGCTGGCCCGGTGGCCCTCATGCAGCAGGTGCTGGAGCGTTCCTTGCCCGTCTTTGGCATCTGTTTCGGCAACCAGATTCTTGGTCGTGCACTGGGGTTTGGCACCTACAAGCTGAAGTACGGCCACCGTGGCGTCAACCAGCCGGTGCAAGACCGGGCGACCGGCCGGGTCGAAATCAGCGCCCACAACCATGGATTCGCCGTAGACGCCCCACTCGACGGACCAGCAACTACCCAATACGGACGCGTCGAGGTCAGCCACGTCTGCCTCAACGACAATGTGGTCGAGGGTCTACGCCTGCTGGACGTACCCGCGTTCAGCGTCCAATACCACCCAGAGGCGGCGGCTGGTCCGCACGACTCGGCGTACCTCTTCGATCGGTTTGTCCAGCTGATGCAGGGAGGGCGCTGATGCCACGGCGTGCTGACGTCCACTCGGTCTTAGTGATTGGCTCGGGCCCGATTGTCATCGGTCAGGCTGCCGAGTTCGACTACTCCGGTACTCAAGCGTGCCGCGTCCTCCGAGCAGAGGGTTTGCGGGTGATCCTGGTCAACAGCAACCCGGCGAAAATCATGACCGACCCGGAGTTCGCTGACGCCACCTACGTCGAGCCGATCACCCCAGACATCATCGAGAAGATCATCGCCAAGGAGCGGCCGGATGCGCTTCTGCCGACGTTGGGTGGTCAGACGGCGCTGAACGCCGCCATCGCCCTTCACGAGAGCGGAGTTCTGGAAAAGTACGATGTCGAACTGATCGGCGCCGACGTCGATGCAATCCAGCGCGGTGAGAACCGCGAGCTCTTCAAGGCGATTGTCGAAGAGATCGGTGGCGAAGTAGCCCGTTCGGCGATCTGCCACACCATGGCCGACTGTATGGCTGCGGCCCACGATCTTGGCTATCCCGTTGTGGTGCGGCCCTCGTTCACGATGGGCGGTGCTGGTTCTGGCATGGCGTATGACGAGGTAGACCTGCATCGCATCGCAGGTTCGGGCCTCGCGGCCAGTCCGACAACAGAGGTGCTCCTCGAAGAGTCGATCATCGGCTGGAAGGAGTACGAGCTCGAACTGATGCGCGACAAGAACGACAACGTTGTGGTGATCTGCTCGATCGAGAACCTCGATCCCATGGGCGTTCACACCGGGGACTCGATAACCGTTGCACCGGCCATGACCCTGACCGACCGTGAGTACCAGGATATGCGTGATCTCGGTATCGCAATTATTCGCGCCGTCGGTGTCGACACCGGTGGGTGCAACATCCAGTTCGCGGTTGATCCGGCCGACGGTCGGCTGGTCGTCATCGAGATGAACCCCCGTGTTTCGCGGTCGAGCGCGCTCGCGAGCAAAGCCACCGGGTTTCCCATCGCCAAGATCGCTGCACGGTTGGCGATCGGCTACACCCTCGATGAGATCCCGAACGACATCACGGCAGAGACACCGGCCTCCTTCGAACCCGCCCTCGACTACGTCGTCGTCAAGGTGCCGCGGTTCGCCTTCGAGAAGTTCCCGGCGGCTGATCCCACCCTCACAACGCACATGAAGAGCGTCGGTGAGGCCATGGCGATCGGGCGAAACATCCCGGAGGCCCTGCAGAAGGCGCTCCGTTCCATCGAGAAGTCCGACGCGTCTTTCTCGTGGTCGGACATCGACGATGACGTTGAGACCCTCGTCGAGCAGGCCCGCAAGCCGCACGACGGACGCATCAAGAAGGTGCAGCAGGCGATGTGGCTGGGCGCCACCGCCGCCCGGATGTACAACGTCACCGGGATCGACCCGTGGTTTCTCGACCAGATTTCCATCATCAATGAGGTGGCCGCACAGATCCGCGATGCTGCCGAGCTCGACCCGAGGCTGATCCGTCGAGCCAAGCGGCACGGTTTCTCCGATCAACAGTTGGCGCAGCTGCGTGGTGTCTCTGAGGATGTCGCTCGGCATCTGCGTCAGGCCCTTGGCATCCGACCCGTCTACAAGACGGTCGACACTTGCGCCGGTGAGTTTGCGGCACACACTCCGTACCACTACTCGTCGTACGACGAAGAGACCGAGGTGCGTCCGCGAAGCAAGCCTGCGGTGGTGATCTTGGGTAGTGGACCGAACCGGATCGGGCAGGGCATCGAGTTCGACTACTCGTGCGTTCATGCAGCGATGGCGCTCCGGGCGGTCGGGTACGAGACGGTCATGGTCAACTGCAATCCAGAGACGGTGTCGACCGACTACGACACGAGCGACCGGCTGTACTTCGAACCCCTCACCCTCGAGGACGTCCTCGAGGTGGTTGCCGCTGAGCAGCAAGTAGGTCCGGTTGTCGGGGTGATCGTCCAGTTGGGTGGCCAGACTCCATTGGGCCTTGCTCAGAAGCTGAAGGATGCCGGTGTGCCGGTGGTCGGCACGTCCCCAGAGGCGATCCACCTGGCCGAGGAACGGGGCGCCTTCGGTGCCGTCCTCGCCAAGGCGGGGCTGCTGGCGCCTCGACACGGGATGGCCACGTCCTTCGAGGAAGCCAAGGCGATTGCCGACGAGATCGGGTTCCCCGTCCTCGTGCGTCCGTCCTACGTTCTGGGTGGTCGCGGCATGGAGATCGTCTACGACGACGACATGCTGCGGGACTACATCGGACGGGCAACGCAAGTCAGTCCCGAGCACCCGGTGCTCGTCGACCGGTTCCTCGACGATGCCGTCGAGATCGATGTGGACGCCATCTACGACGGAACTGAGCTCTTCCTGGCCGGCGTGATGGAGCACATCGAAGAGGCAGGCATCCACTCCGGCGACTCGGCCTGTGCCCTGCCGCCGATGACACTCGGGCGCGCTGACATCGAACGCATTCGGATCGCAACCAAGGCCATCGCCAACGGCGTCGGTGTTCGCGGCCTGCTGAACGTTCAGTTTGCCCAGGCCTCCGATGTGCTCTACGTGCTGGAAGCTAATCCTCGGGCCTCACGGACCATTCCGTTCGTCTCCAAGGCGACAGCAACGCCCGTGGCCAAGGCGGCGGCTCGGGTGATGATGGGTGCCACGATTGCCGAGCTGCGAGCCGAGGGCCTGCTTCCCGAGACTGGTGACGGCGGAACCATGCCCATGGACGCTGCCATCGCGGTCAAAGAGGCAGTCCTTCCGTTCGGTCGGTTCCACGGCGTCGACACCGTGCTTGGTCCCGAGATGAAGTCGACGGGTGAGGTGATGGGTATCGACACCCTCTTCGGCACCGCCTACGCAAAGTCTCAGGTGGCTGCGTACGCCGGGGGACTACCCACCAGTGGAACGGCGTTCGTCTCGGTCGCCAACCGCGACAAGCGGTCGATGATCTTCCCGATCAAGCGCCTGCACGATCTCGGGTTCGAGATCGTTGCGACCGCCGGCACAGCTGAGGTGCTCCGACGCAACGGTGTCCCGGCCACGGTGTTGCGCAAGCACTTTGAGGTCGTCGGCGATGACCCTGAGCCAGACACCATCGCGCGTATCCTCGACGGCACCATCGACATCATCATCAACACGCCTTACGGAGTCGGAGCCCGACTGGACGGCTACGAGATCCGATCAGCAGCCGTCACCAAAGGTGTTCCCTGCATCACTACCGTGCAAGGTCTCGGTGCAGCAGTGCAGGGCATTGAGGCGCTGATCCGTGGTGAGGTGGGGGTCCGGTCACTGCAGGAGCACGCCGCCGACTTGGAGAAGGCCAGAGGTGCCGCGCTATGACCCCTGTTCAGGTGCGCGGCGAGGTGCTGAGCAACCGTCGAGTGGGGGAGTACCACCAGCTCACCCTGGTGGCGCCAGGGGTTGCCGAGCAGGTGCGTCCCGGACACTTCATCGCCCTGGCGGTCGGCGGTGAGACCACCGCGCACCTGTTGCGTCGAGCCTTCTCGGTCTACCGCACCCAAGACCGCGGTGTGTATGGCGGAACCATCGATATCGTCTTCGCCGACCACGGACCGGGCACCCGCTGGCTGTCTCAGATGCGACAGCACGACTCACTGGACGTAGTTGGCCCCCTCGGTAAGCCATTTGCGCTGCCGAAGGAACCGGTCACCTGCACCATGGTGGGTGGTGGCTACGGAAGTGCCCCGCTCTTCACTCTTGCCGAGCAATTACGTGAACGCGGCTGTCGCGTCGACTTCGTTTTGGGTGCTGCTACCGAAGGTCGACTCTTCGGTGTCCTCGAGGCCAAGCGCATGTCGCAATCGGTCGCAGTAACGACCGAAGATGGTTCGCTCGGCGACCGCGGGCGGGTAACTGACGTCCTCCCCGCCCTCCTGGATCGAACTGGTTCCGATGTCGTCTATGCGTGCGGCCCAATGGGCATGCTGGCTGCAGTGGCTGACTTGGCCGCCCGGTTCGGAGCGCACTCGCAGTGTGCTGTCGAGGAGGCCATGGCCTGTGGGATCGGCGTATGCATGACCTGTGTGCTTCCGGTAGTTGGCGACGACGGTGTCACGCGAATGCTGCGTTCGTGCATAGACGGACCGGTGTTCCGCGGTGACCGGGTGCGCTGGGCCGACGTGGGCACCGTGCCAGCCGATACGTGGGGTGCGCCGGTGAGTGAAGGAGGTCACTCATGACCCGGCTGACCAGGGTGATTACCCCCGACAGTTCTCGAGCGGCCCTTCCCGACGTCGACATGTCCACCGCGTTGGCGGGTGCGACCCTTCCCAACCCGGTCATGACCGCGTCCGGCTGCGCGGGGTATGGCCGTGAGCTCGACCAGTTCTTCGACATCACCGAGCTGGGCGCTGTTGTGACGAAATCGATCATGCTGCAACCTCGCTCGGGGCGTCCTACTCCCCGCATGGCTGAGACACCGAGCGGCATGCTGAACTCGATCGGCCTTCAAGGTCCTGGGATCGAGCAGTTCGTCGAACGCGATCTGCCATGGCTCGAACAACGCGGCGCGCGCGTTGTCGTGTCAATCGCCGGGGGTTCAGCTGACGAGTACATCCGGCTCGCGCAGCGCCTGCGACACTCCACGGCGGTGACCGCGATCGAGGTGAATATTTCCTGTCCGAATGTCGATAATCGTGGCTTGGTTTTTGCCTGCGACCCCACAGCCAGTGCGACCGTCATGGAGGGTGTCCGACGCCACAGTGCGCCAGGCATCCCGGTCCTAGCCAAGTTGTCACCGGATGTCACCGACATCGTGGAGATCGCGCGCGCCTGCGTCGAGGCCGGCGCCAGCGGCCTCTCGATGATCAACACCCTGCTGGGCGTCGTGATCGACACCGACACCATGCGTCCCCACCTCGGAGGGGTCACCGGGGGGCTTTCCGGTCCGGCGATCAAACCCGTCGCCGTACGTGCGGTCTGGCAGGTGCACCAGGCGATGCCGGAGGTCCCTATCGTCGGTATGGGCGGTATCCGTACCGGCGCCGACGCATTTGAGTTTATCTTGGCCGGCGCCTGCGCCGTAGAGGTCGGAACAACGGTGTTCAACGACCCGTCGGCCCCATTGCGCGTTTCCCGCGAACTGCAACAGATTCTGGGTGACCGAGGGTTCGCCTCCGTTTCTGACGCCGTCGGGTTTGCTCACCATCCGGACGGGCAGCCTGCGCAATGACTGACCCCGTCCGCTCAGCGATAGCCGCTTCGCCCGTCGCGGTCGCGCTCGATGCGCCAGACGTGACAACGGCAGCAGGCTGGGCCACCGAGGTTGCTCCGCATGTCAGTACCCTCAAGCTGGGTCTGGAGTTCTACGTTGCCGCTGGCCCATCGGGCGTTCGGCAGGTGCAAGTAGCCGCGCCCCGCTGCCTGCTCTTCCTCGATCTCAAGCTTCACGACATCCCCAACACCGTCGAAGGCGCCTGTCGGGCTGTTGCCGACCTGCGGCCCGACTTTCTCACGGTCCACGCTCTTGGCGGTCCGGCCATGGTGGGGGCCGCTGCCCAGGCACTCCCCAATACCTACATCACGGCCGTGACGATCCTGACCTCGATGGGCGAGGATGACCTCCGCGCCGTCGGAGTGGAAGGCACGCCGCTGGATGCCGTGCTGCGACTGGCCAAGATGGCAGTCGCCGCTGGCGCGCGGGCGTTGGTCTGTTCGCCGAAAGAGGTCGCGGCGGTACGAGCCGTGGTTGGTCCCTCGGTGGTCCTCATTACTCCAGGCGTGCGACCGGTCGGCGCCCCCATCGGTGACCAGCAGCGCGTCGCTACCCCGGAGCGGGCACTCGCCGACGGGGCTGACTTGCTGGTCGTCGGCCGACCGATTACCGGAGCCTCAGACCCTGCAGCCGCGGCGGCCCAGATCCTCAAGCCATCGGGTGAGTTGAGCCAGTAGCCGAGGCGTCACGAGCGGTGGCAGGGGAGTGACGTTGCCGCAGGAGGGCCGGACTCGCTAGGTTCAGGGCCGTCCCGAAGACCGACGCGGATCAGCTGCTCACCGGCTGTCCGGGTCGAGAAACTCCCGACCAAAGGTGCGACGTGGCTCTCCCTCAGTTGACTCCTGAACAGCGTGCGGCGGCCCTGGTGAAGGCCGCAGAGGCGCGTCGCGTCCGCGCCGAGGTCAAGAATCGACTCAAGCACTCCGGTGCCTCGCTCTTCGATGTGATCGAACAGGGACGCACGGACGACATCATTGGCAAGATGAAAGTCTCGGCCTTGCTGGAGTCGATGCCCGGCGTCGGGAAGGTGCGTGCGCGTCAGTTGATGGAGAAGATCGGGATCTCCGAAAGTCGACGAGTGCGTGGTCTCGGGGCCAACCAGATCGCTGCGCTGCACCGCGAGTTCGCCCCAACGGGTGTTCGGGCGCAAAACCTCGGGGCGAGCCCCAACCAGTGACGATGTCGCACGACTCTTCCGCAGGTAGGCGGTGTCGACTCACTGTGCTGTCGGGACCGTCCGGTGTGGGAAAGAGCACTGTTGTCGCCCGGCTGCGCGCCACGCACCCCGAGATCTGGCAGTCGGTGTCGCTGACCACCAGGAGACCACGACCAGGAGAGGTGACCGGGCTGCACTACCTCTTCTGTGATGACGCGGCCTTTGACACTGCGGTCGCTGCCGGCCATCTGCTGGAGTGGGCCGAGTTCGCCGGCCACCGGTACGGCACGCCGAAAGCGCCCGTTCTGGAGCGCCTGCAGCGCGGTGAGCCGGTTCTGCTGGAGATCGAGCTGGAGGGGGCCCGGCAGGTCCGAGCCGCGATGCCGGAGGCGCTGCTGGTCTTTCTGGCGCCTCCTTCCTGGGAGGTCCTGGCCAAGCGGCTTTCTGGGCGTGGCACCGAAGACGAGGAGGTCATCGCCCGCAGACTGGCCAGGGCCAAGATCGAGCTTGCGGCTGCCTCAGAGTTCGACGCGACCGTGGTGAACGACGATGTGCGCCAGGTTTGCGAGCGCTTGGTAGTATTGATGCAGTCCGACCAGGACTGAGGCATCTCCATTCCCTGATCTGTAGGAGTTCGTGTGTCCGGAGTTATCGGTGTTCCTGAGGGAATCACCAACCCCCCGATCGACGAACTACTCAGCAAGGTCGACTCCAAGTACGCGTTGGTGCTGTACTCGGCCAAGCGTGCCAGGCAGATCAACGCGTACTACTCCCAGCTCGGTGAAGGGCTGCTCGAGTACGTCGGACCTTTGGTCGACACGCACGTCCAGGAGAAGCCGCTCTCGATTGCCATGCGCGAAATCAGCGCAGACCTGCTGACCTACGAGCGCATCGACGGCGACGTCGAGCCAGCCGTCGGCGCCCCTGCCACCGCTCCAGCGGTTCCCGCGCCCACCGACAGCTGACGCCGCGACCTCCGGGCCAGCCCATGTCACGCGTCGTGCTGGGGGTGGCCGGAGGCATCGCCGCATACAAGAGCTGCGAACTGCTACGGGGGCTGACTGAGGTCGGCCACGAAGTCCGAGTGGTTCCAACGGCTGCAGCGCTGCAGTTCGTCGGCGCAGCCACCTGGGCAGCACTCTCAGGGCAGCCGGTCACCGATGACCTAACGCACGACGTCCATGAGGTTCCGCACGTTCGGATCGGCCAGCGAGCCGACGTGGTCGTCGTCGCGCCAGCGACGGCCAACATCTTGGCGAAGGCAGCACATGGCCTGGCCGACGACCTCCTCACCAATGTCTTGCTGACCGCGCGCTGCCCGGTGGTCATGGTTCCGGCCATGCACACCGAGATGTGGGAACACCCAGCAACGGTCGACAACGTGGCTACGCTTCGCCACCGGGGCGTGCTGGTGGTTGATCCAGCGGTGGGCCGCCTCACCGGTGCCGACGCCGGCAAAGGACGCATGCCAGAGCCGGCGCAAATCCTTGAGGTGGTTGAGCAAGTCCTTGCGGGACGCGCGGCCGACGCATTCGATCTGCGCGGCCGCCACGTGGTGGTGTCGGCCGGCGGCACCCGCGAACCCCTCGACCCTGTGCGGTTCCTCGGTAACCGCAGCAGCGGGCGTCAGGGCTATGCCCTTGCCTCAGCTGCGGCTGCCCGCGGAGCGGCCGTCGACCTCGTGGCCGCCAACGTCGCCCTCCCAGACCCCGCCGGTGTGACCGTGGTGCCGGTATCGACTGCCGCGGAGCTCAAGGACGCTGTGCTTTCCCGTTCTGTACATGCAGACGCCGTGGTGATGGCAGCTGCGGTTGCTGACTTCCGGCCGAGCGCGGCAGCCGCCCACAAGCTGAAGAAGGGCGACGGCACGCCCCACGTGGTCCTCGAACCAACCGACGACGTGCTCGCAGCCTTGGTAGCCGGCAAACCCGACCACCAGCTGGTCGTCGGGTTTGCCGCCGAGACCGGCGACGGCGAGACCAACTGGCTCCAACACGGTCGAGACAAGTTGGCGCGCAAAGGCTGCGACCTGCTTGTCGTCAACGAGGTGGGCGAAGGCCTGGCCTTCGGTACCGACGACAATGCCGCTGTCGTCCTTGCCAGTAACGGGTCTGAGACCGTTGTCCCACTCGGGCCCAAGCAAGCGCTGGCGCACACGGTGTGGGACCTCGTGCGCGATAGGTGGGCATAACCGAGCCACCCTGACCGCAGCGACGAATCGCTTCACTAGACTTCCCCTGACCGCGCCGTCGACCCCGAGGAGCGCACCCCCGTGACAGGCCGACTCTTCACCTCCGAGTCCGTGACCGAGGGTCACCCCGACAAGATCGCCGACCAGATCAGCGACACGATTCTTGATGCGTTGCTGAAGGACGACCCACGCAGTCGAGTGGCGGTTGAGACGCTGGTGACTACCGGGCTGGTCCACGTGGCCGGTGAGGTCACTACGTCTGCCTATGCCGACATCCCTGGCCTCGTCCGGGAGAAGATCCTGGCGATCGGCTACGACTCGAGCAAGAAGGGTTTCGACGGCGCATCCTGCGGCGTCTCGGTCACGATTGGTGCACAGTCGGCAGACATCGCCCAAGGTGTCGATGACGCCTACGAAGAGCGGCACGACCACTCAGACGACCCGCTCGACCGCCAGGGTGCCGGGGACCAAGGGTTGATGTTCGGCTACGCGTGTGAGGAAACTCCCGAACTCATGCCATTGCCGATCACCATCGCGCACCAATTGGCGCAGCGCCTTGCCGACGTCCGTCGAGAGGGTCAGATCCCCTACCTGCGACCGGACGGAAAGACCCAAGTCACCGTCGAGTACGACGGCGACCGCCCGGTTCGCGTCGACACCGTTGTCGTCTCCACCCAGCACGCGAGTGACATCGACTTGGATACCTTGCTGCAGCCGGACATCGAGGAGCTGGTGATCGCGCCGATCCTCGAATCGTGCGCGATCGACACCAGCGACTACCGCGTCCTCGTCAATCCGACCGGCCGGTTCGAGGTCGGCGGCCCCATGGGAGACGCCGGCCTGACCGGGCGCAAGATCATCATTGACACCTATGGCGGCATGGCTCGGCACGGTGGTGGTGCCTTCTCGGGGAAGGACCCGAGCAAGGTGGACAGGTCGGCTGCGTACGCCATGCGTTGGGTGGCCAAGAACGTTGTCGCTGCCGGCCTTGCGCGCCGATGTGAAGTCCAGGTGGCGTACGCCATCGGTAAGGCGCATCCCGTTGGGCTATTCGTCGAGACCTTCGGTACTGGCACGGTCGCTGATGAGGTTATCCAGAAGGCGGTTCTGGAGGTCTTTGACCTGCGGCCGGCCGCGATCATTGCCGACCTCGACCTGCTTAGGCCCATTTATGCTCAGACGGCGGCATACGGGCACTTCGGCCGGGATCTGCCTGATTTCACCTGGGAGCGCACCGGCCGCGCCGATGCGCTGGCCGCTGCTACCGGCAGCTGACTTTAGATGCTCCCCAGCTGGGGATGTCGGTTGTTCGTCGGTCGGGTCGGGTAGAACTGCGCAGGTGCCTTCTGACGAGCGCCAGCTGAGCCTGGCCGACCTGCCGCCAGCCCAGGCGCGTCGACGTGCGGCCAAGGCCAAGAAGGCCGGACCGCGGAGCACTCCTGAACTGGCCGTTGACCGACCAGTGGCACGGGTTGCTGTGGATATCTCGCTGCCGCACCTCGACCGGCCGTTTGACTACGCAGTCACCGAGAAGCAGAGCGAGGCAGCTCGCCCGGGTGTGCGCGTCCGGGTGCGATTCGCTGGGCAACTGGTTGACGGCTACCTCCTCGATCGAGTGTCTTCCAGTGAGCACCGAGGTCGGCTCGCGAGATTGAGCTCGGTGGTGTCGGCCGAGCAGGTTCTGAGCCCCGAGATCGCCACACTGGTCAGAACGGTGGCTGACCGATACGCGGGAACGATGGCTGACGTCCTTCGCTTGGCCATCCCGCCTCGGCACGCTGCGGCTGAGCGGGAGCCTGGCGATCGCTCAGAACGAGAGCGGGCTCCGGTCGCCGCCGGCGCCGACCCTGGTTCGTGGGCCGCCTATCGGAACGGCCCTGGCCTCCTTGCCGCACTTAGCGACGGACGGTCACCGCGCGCCGCCTGGTGTGCCCTGCCTGGTGTGATGGCAGATCGACCGTCGTGGACGACGACGGTTGTCGAAGCCCTGCATGCTGTTCGGCGCTCAGGGCGAGGTGGCATCGTCGTGGTGCCAGACCATCGCGATGTGGACAGCGTGACCGAAGCCCTCGCCGGATCGGGTATTGACGCGGTTGCGTTGACGGCTGACCTTGGCCCGCGAGAGCGGTACCGCAGGTGGCTGGCCGCGTTGCGTGGCCAAGCTCACTTCGTTATCGGTACCCGGGCGGCGATCTATGCTCCCGTTCGGGACTTGGGTCTGATCGTGGTCTGGGACGACGGGGACGATCTCCATGCCGAGCCCCGTGCCCCCTATCCACACGTACGCGAAGTGGCCGCCCTGCGGGCCCATCAGGCTGGCGCAGCCCTGATCATCGGTGGGTATGCGCGCACAGCAGAGTCGGCTGCCCTCGTCCAGCGCGGGTTCCTCCAGCCGGTCTCCGCTGATCGGGGTGTGGTCCGCAGCGCCGCACCGCGCATCCGAGCGAGCGGTGATGCGGTCGCGGCCGGCGACCCGATGGCTGCAGCCGCTCGGCTGCCAACGACGGCTTGGCGAACGACTAGAGATGCCTTGGCTCTTGGACCGGTGCTGGTTCAGGTGCCGCGCCGCGGGTATGTGCCGCGTCTCGCCTGTGAGCGCTGCCGCGAGGCGGCGCGCTGTCCCGCCTGTCAAGGTCCGTTGGGACTTCGCGATGGCCAGCGAGCTCCGGTTTGCGAGTGGTGTGCCACGATCGCAACAACCTGGCGATGCTCGGCGTGTGGCCACGAGCGGCTACGCGCCATCGTCGTCGGAGCGGGACGCACCGCTGAAGAGCTAGGTAGGGCCTTTCCGGGCTGGCCGGTACTCACCTCAGGCGGTCGCACCGTTCGCCGCGAAGTCTCCGCCGACCCTGCGGTTGTCGTCGCAACGCCAGGTGCCGAGCCGATCGCGGCAGGGGGATATGCCGCGGCACTCTTGCTCGACACGTGGGCCCTCCTCGGCCGGGCCGACCTCCGAGCAGCTGAAGAGGCTCTGCGCCGATGGATGGCTGCTGCGGCTCTCGTTCGTGGCGCAGGTGCTGGTGGTCGGGTCGTGCTCGTCGGTGATGCGGCAGTCCGGTCGGTACAGGCGCTGGTTCGCTGGGACCCGGTCAGTTTCGCCGAGGCCGAGCTCGCTGACCGCGAAGCTGTCGGGCTGCCGCCTGCACAGCGCATCGCTGTGCTGCGCGGTGCCGTCGAAGACATCAGGGACCTCGTTTCCCGGGTTGATCTTCCGGAGTCGACTGAGCAGCTGGGACCGGTTGCCTTAGGCGCGGGAGACGACCAGCAGCTGGTGTTGCGGACCGACGTGGGCAACGGAGGCCGGCTTGCGTTGGCGCTGTCGGCGGCACAAGGTGAGCGCAGTGTTCGCAAGGACGTCGGCCGGGTGACGGTGCACATCGATCCAGTGGGATTCGGCTAGGCCGAGCGGGCCTGTCGGTCGCGGGCTCAAGCCGCGAACGTCGGGTGCCTAGACTGGACACTGGCCGCCTCACGTCTGGGAGCTCTCATCATGTCCGTCCAGGAGATCCGCCTCTTCGGCGATCCGGTACTCCGGATGCCGGCCCAGCCAGTCGTCGACTTCGACAAAGAGCTTCGGAGTCTCGTCAAAGACCTCACCGAGACGATGTTGGACGCACCAGGGGCCGGCCTAGCCGCTCCCCAGCTAGGCGTTCTGCTTCGGGTCTTCAGTTATGACGTCGACGACGAAGTGGGCCACCTGATCAACCCGGTGCTCGACCTGTCCGACGACGAGCAGTTGGGTGAGGAAGGGTGTCTGTCCCTCCCAGGGCTGGCCTTCGACTGCCGTCGAGCCTTTGGCGTTGTTGCCAAGGGATTCAACATGTACGGCGATCCCGTGGTCGTCGAGGGAACGGAGCTGCTCGCGCGATGCGTCCAGCACGAGACCGACCACCTCGACGGTGTGCTCTTCATCGACCGACTCGACCCGGAGCAGCGGAAAGCAGCCATGAAGGCGATCCGGGAAGCCGACTGGGCAGGCGGGCAAGCACCGACGATCAAGGCCAGTCCGCACGCCACGCGCGGCCTGGCCCTCTAGAGGACCGGGTCGAGAATGCGTCTGGTCTTCGCCGGGACGCCGGATGTCGCCTGCACGGCGCTCGATGTCCTGCTGGCGTCGCGGCACGCAGTCGTCGGCGTGATCACCCGCCCTGATGCGGCGCGCGGCCGAGGGCGCGCCTTGGCGATGTCGCCCGTCGCACAGCGAGCGACCGAGCTTGACATCCCCGTTCTGCGGCCACCCAGTCTCTCGGATCCGGCCGTTGCCGGTGACTTGCGCGCGCTCGCACCCGACTGCTGCCCGATCGTCGCCTATGGCGGGCTGGTTCCCCCGGAGCTGCTCGACCTTCCACCGCACGGGTGGGTCAACCTGCACTTCTCCTTGCTTCCGTTGTGGCGAGGCGCGGCTCCTGTTCAGCGTGCCATCCTGCACGGGGACGAAGTCACCGGCGCCTCCACCTTTCGACTCACCACCGGACTCGACACCGGGCCTATCTACGGCACAGTTACCGAGTCAGTCGCGCCAACGGATACGTCGGGGGAGTTGCTGAACAGACTGGCGATCGCCGGAGCTCACCTCCTGCTTCGTACCCTCGACGGGATTGAGGACGGACGGTTGCGGCCGGTCGACCAGCCAGGCGATGGCGTCAGCCTGGCGCCGAAAGTCAACGCGCGCGACGCGAGAGTGAGATGGTCTGATCCTGCATTGGCCGTTGACCGACGAATCCGCGCCTGCACTCCCGACCCAGGAGCATGGACCGAGCACGCAGGACAACGCATCGGGTTGCGGCCCATCGTCACGCCATCCGGGGCAGGTCATTTGCCCGATCTGGGTGCTGAACTCGCCCCAGGGATCGTTCGGGTCACCAGACAAGCCATATTCGTCGGGACTGGGTCCTTCCCGGTTCAGCTGGGGCAGGTGCGGCCAGCCGGCAAGAAGACCATGGACGCTGCAGACTGGGCACGCGGCGTGCGACTACCCGACGGGGCGACGCTCCAGTGAACGAGCACACCGCTGCCGCGAGCCAGGTGGACCGCCCGCGTCGGGTGGCCTTTGAGGTAATGCGAGCGGTGACCGAGAGCGGGGCCTACGCCAACCTGCTGCTTCCCGAACGGCTGCGCGCGGTGGGGCTCAGCGGTCGCGATGCGGCCTTCGCCACCGAGCTCACCTACGGAACCCTTCGCCGCAGCGGAAGCTACGACGTCATTGCGGCTTCGCTCATCGACCGACCTTGGGCTGATGTCGATCGCCCGATCCAGGATCTGCTTCGGCTCGGCGCCCATCAGTTGCTGGGGATGAACGTTCCTACCCATGCCGCTGTCACCACGACGGTCGAGCTGGCCAAGGCCGAGATCGGACGCGGCAGAGCAGGCTTCGTCAACGCCGTGCTGCGACGCATGTCGAATCAAACATACGACGAGTGGGTCGACCAGTTGGCGGGTAGCACCGACCCCGGCACCGCTGCGGCGCTGGGGCTGCGACATGCACACCCGCAATGGCTCGTCGAGGCCTTCGCGCAGGCGCTGGCTGCCCGTGGACGTCCGCCGGAAGAACTGCCGGAGCTGCTGGCCGCGAACAACGTCGCACCAGAAGTGACGCTTGTCGCGCGCCCTGGTCGCTGCACCCAGGCCGAGCTCGTCGATGCTGGCGCACGTCCTGGCCGATGGTCTCCACTGGCTGCGATCTGGCCATCAGGTGATCCCGGCGCGCTGCCGGCGGTCAAGGCTCATCGAGCTGGAGTGCAGGACGAAGGTAGTCAGCTCGTGACGGCTGCCCTGGTCGCCGCACCGGTGTCGGCGTCGACCGGCGACGAGCGTTGGCTCGACATGTGTGCCGGGCCCGGTGGGAAAGCGGCGCTCTTGGCTGCTCTGGCGGCGGGGCAGAGCGCGTCTCTGCAGGCATGGGAGTTGTTGCCGCACCGGGCGCGGCTGGTGAAGCAGGCGGTGGGGACGGGTGTCGACGTTCGCGTCGTCGATGCCGGTGACCCGATGCGTGTGTCCGAGGCAGCGGGCGGTTTCGACCGAGTTCTGCTCGATGCACCCTGCTCCGGTGCCGGAGCGCTGCGCCGGCGCCCGGAGGCGCGTTGGCGAAAACAACCGGAAGACTTACCAGCTCTGGTAGCCGGTCAACGACGACTTCTCGAGAACGCACTCCGACTGGTACGCCCTGGCGGCATCGTTGCGTACGTCACCTGCTCACCCTTGCTGGCCGAGACCAGTGAGGTGCTCGACGCGGTTCTGGCCGAACGCGATGGTGTCGAGCGGATCGACGCCAGGCCGCTCCTGCCTGGTCGTCCGCCGAACGTTGGGCCGGGGCCAGATGTTCAACTATGGCCACACCTACACGGGACCGATGCGATGTACCTGTCGCTGCTTCGGCTTAGTAGCGCGCCTGATTCTCAGGCCGTGATTCTCAGGCCGTGATTCTCAGGCAACCTCGGCCGTCGAGCACAGGACGCGGTTCTTGCCGCTGCGCTTGGCCTTGAGTAGTTGCTCGTCGGCGCTTCGCACGAGCTCGGACACCTCGCGGGCGCTGCCCGTCGTTGCGATGCCGAAGCTAGCGGTCACGGCGATCCCCTTGACGATGGCGTTCCAGTCGTTCACTGCGAGAGCGCAGCGCATGCGTTCGCACACCGTCACAGCCTCTGCCGATGCCGTGCCCGGCATAAGGAGGGCGAACTCCTCACCGCCCATACGAACAAGTTCGTCGGAACCCCGAACTCCTGCAGCGAGCACGGTCGCGGCTTGCCGAAGTACCTGGTCGCCAACGAGATGGGTGTGACGATCGTTGATGCGCTTGAAGTCGTCGAGGTCGATGATCGCCACGCTCAGCGGGTGCCCGCTGCGGATCGCGTAGCGGAACATACGGTCAATCGTGTCGTCCATATGGCGTCGGTTGTGCAGCCCGGTGAGCGAGTCGCGGACCGAGAGCTCACCCAGCTGGGCGCTGAGTCGCTGCTCACGCTGAAGGGCGTCGGCCAGCTCGGTGGTGCGCGAACGCACCCGCGCTTCGAGTTCGCTGTTGGCCACCTGCAGCTCATCGGCGAGACGTTGAGACTCCAACCGGGTCCGGTTGACGTCATCGAAGGCGCCGTCGATCACAACTGTCAGCGCTACTGCAGCCGCCCCGACGATGGCCAGCAGGATCAGTGCGTAAATGGTCAGATCGTCGATCCCCAGCTGGTCATCAGAGGCGGTCCGATTGACGATCACAAAGTCCAGCAGCGCGATTCCGGTGGCGATCAGCACGTGTCGGGCCGGCAGCACGACGGCGGCCATGACGGGGATGACAATGACGAACAAGATGTCTGCTGGGATCGGTGCCTCGCCGAAGACGAAGCCGTTGAAGGGGACCAGGACGAAGTACGACAGGAAGACCCAGGCAGCCAGGGTGAAATGCGACCGAGTGACGAGCGCGCGAATCACGACGTAGTAGATCAGGCCGACAAAAACGATCGGGACGTTGCGTTCTGGGTGGGGTAGCGCGATTGCAACGAAAAGACTCATCGGGATGGCTGCGATCGCCAGAGCGGTCGCTACTCCGAGCAGCGTTCGCGCCCGCCGCCGCTGGGCCCCCGCCACTCGCGGCGGCAGGGCAAGTAGGCGCTCGGACCACTTCCGCCCGGCGCCAACCCCCCCCCGCTGCCATGCCCCCCCCCACATCAAAAGCCCCGCGCAGTATTCACATGGGGACGGGAAGTGATAAAAAATGCCCGCAATACGGGTGGTGGGT
>JBBQAL010000125.1:0-7334 GCA_038316135.1 Candidatus Nanopelagicales bacterium
TCTCCAGCTCCAGCCACACCTAACCCCCCAACCCCGTCGAGTGCACATCAAGTTGACGGATTCAGATGTCGAGTGTGCGTTCGCCGGTGCGCGTGGCCGCGGTGACGATCACGGTCACCGACGAAATCACTGGGGGCCACCGATCCTCTGTCGACCGTCCACGCGCCGGCCGACACGTCAGAACAGACAACCGGATCGGTCGGTTCACGTCGGATCCGTGAGGGGGCACTCGACGGGGCCTGTCGTCCATCTGGTGTGCACTCGATTGGGCTTGCCGTCCACCAGGTGTGCACTCGGCGAGATGGAGTGGTCAGAGGGTGCGGTACATCACGTAGAGGTCGACGAGTCCTTGGGTCGGATGGTCGAACGCCGCAGGAATCGTGCCAACGATGTTGAACCCCAGTGTCTGCCAAAGAGCGACTGCCCCGGTGTTCGTCGCGACGACGGCGTTGAACTGCATCGCGAGGTATCCGCTCTCCGTTGCCCATCGCACGATGTACCTGCCAAGAGCGCGACCGACACCTTGACCCTGATGGTCGGGGCTGACCATGAAGCTGGCGGTCGCCACATGCGCGCCGCGCCCCGGACGGTTAGGTCCGACCTTCGCGGTCCCGACGATCTCGCCGTCCAACTCAGCGACAACGACGTGCCAAGGTGGCGGCGAAAGCCAAAGAGCCTGCATCTGGTCGGAGGAGGGTGTGGGGCTCCACACATAGGTCTCACCGGCGTCTACAACTGCCCTGACGATCGGCCAGAGTGCCGGCCAGTCGGCTTCAGATGCCGGGCGAATCTGCACGACGTCAGCCTAAGGCGCCCAGGGGGACAGTCGGCGGGCTGGAGTGCTCTGACAAGATCATCCGGTGACGTACAGGTCAGGGCTGGTCTCGGTGGTGGGCCGCCCCAACACGGGCAAGTCGACCCTCGTCAACGCGCTCACTGGCGAAAAGGTTGCCATCACCTCGAGCAGGCCGCAGACCACTCGGCACGTGATCCGCGGAGTGGTGCACCGGCCAGCTGGGCAGCTGGTCCTCGTCGACACCCCGGGATTGCACAAGCCACGCACCTTGCTGGGCCAACGGCTCAACGACGAGGTGCGTCACGCCCTCGCCGATGTGGACGTGGTCGCCGTAACGCTGCCTGCCAACGAGTCGATCGGCCCCGGTGACCGGAGGGTCACCGCCGAGGCGGCGGCGGTCAAGCGCGCACCGAAGGTCGCCGTCGTCACCAAGACCGACCTCGTCACCCCCGACCAGCTGATGGTTCATCTGGTAGCTGTCGCCGCGCTCGCTGAGCAGAACGGCTTCACATGGGACGAGATCGTGCCAATCTCGGCTCAAACCGGCGAACGGGTCACCTTGCTCACCGACCTACTCATCGGTCTTCTTCCTGAGGGCGAGGCGTTCTTCCCCGCCGACCAGGTCACCGACGAGCCGGACGACGTGCGAATCGCCGAGCTCATTCGAGAAGCAGCCCTCGAAGGTGTCCGCGACGAGCTGCCGCACTCGATCGCCGTCATGGTCGAAGAGATGCGGCCACGCGAAGACCGCCCGCCCGAGCGCCCACTGACCGACATTCACGCAACGTTGTACGTCGAACGAACGAGCCAAAAGGCGATCATCATCGGCCACAAGGGCTCAAGGCTGCGTGATGTCGGCCAGACCGCCCGCCGTGATATCGAGGCGTTGCTGGGGGTGCCGGTCTACCTCGACCTGCACGTCAAGGTCGCCAAGGATTGGCAACGCGACCCCAAGCAGCTGCGCAAACTGGGGTTTGACTAGTCGTCGGACTGCGGAGCCACCGCCGGTTCAGCTGACGGACCAAGGTCATCGACCGGCCTGGTGCGGTGGTCGTCGTGCTCCATCTCCGGGATCAGCTCATACCGCCGACCGTACGTCTCGATGATGGCTTGAATACTGGCAACGATGGGTATCGCGATCAGCGCACCGAGCGCACCTGCGAGCGCGCCGCCGACAATGACGGCGCCGAACGCAACGGCCGGATGGATGTCCATGGTTCGGTTGCTGACGCGCGGTGAGAACAAGTAGTTCTCAACCTGCTGGTAGACGATCACGAAGACGACAACGAGGACACCGTCGAGAGTGCTGCTGCTGAACGCGATCAGCGCAGGAAGTGCGCCACCGAGGTAGGTGCCGAGCGTGGGAATGAACTGTGAAACGACACCCGTCCAGATGCCCAGTGGAAGCCAATATGGGACGTCGATGATCAACAGGAAGGCCGACGTACAGAGCGCCGCAAGTACGGCCAATACCAACCTCGAGACCACGTATCCACCGGTCTTTTCGATCGCGATCTGCCACACCTGACCGACCACCCGCTGGCTCTGGGCAGGTAGCCAGGAAGCAACCGTCCGGCGCAACTGGGGGCCTTGAGCTGAGAAGTAGAACGCGAAGAGCAGCACCGTGAACAGATCGAAGACCACACCGACGAGTGAGGTGAAGAAGCCGAAGAGTCCGAGGCCGATGGTGGACGCCCAATCGGCCACTCGCTCAGGCGTTATCTGCAGTAGGTCGTTGACCTGGGTGGCATCGAAGTTGGTATTAAAGGTCTGGTTGACCCAGTTGACCAGCGTGGTGAGCGTCTCGGGTAGCGCCTTGAGAAGACTGACCACCTGCTCGATGAAGATCGCGCCGAACACCGCCGAGAAGGCCACGATCGCCAGGAAGAGACTGACCATCACGATGCCGGTGCCGCCCCCCCGCTTGATGCCGCGCCGGGCCATCCACGAGACGGCTGGCTCCATGGCGATGGCGAAGAGCCACGCCAGCAGCAGCAGGAAGAGCAGGTGTCGGACGCCGAAGAAGAGCCACTCGAAGACTTGGATGAACAAGACGACGGCGACCACGGCCACGGACACCTGCCGGATGAGGCGCGGGTCAGAGATGGCGGCCGCCACGACACGGGCGGTGCGCCGGGCTGCGGTGTCGCTGCGGTCGGCTGCGGCCGGCGGCGGGTTGGATCCACTCATGGGGCGACGGTAGTCGACGGCGCCCCCAGGATCAGCCATGCGCGCCGATGGCTCTGAGGTACACTCATGGAGATGCTGAACGTGCGCCTGCTTCTTCGCAGCCGCGGCGAGGCCTAGCCCGACCGGTCTCCTCGCCGCGGAGTTGCGTGCGCCTCCGGTCATGGCCAGCCCAGCAGATCTGAGGAGACCCACTCCGATGTCCAAGAACCAGCATCAGCGCACGACCGGTCAGTCTTCCGTCGGCCAGCCCCGTGTTCAGCAGCCGACCACCATGCCGATCCACAAGTACGCAGGCTTCCCCCCGATCGATCTTGTCGACCGCACCTGGCCGAGCGCAGTGATGACCGAAGCGCCCCAGTGGTGCTCGGTCGACCTGCGCGACGGTAACCAGGCGCTCATCGACCCGATGAGTCCAGCCCGTAAGCGAAAGATGTTCCAGCTGCTCGTCGACATGGGCTTCAAGGAGATCGAGGTCGGCTTCCCCTCCGCGTCCCAGACCGACTTTGACTTCGTCCGTGAGCTGATCGAAGAAGACTTGATTCCTGACGACGTCGTCATCCAGGTGTTGACGCAAGCCAGGGAGCACCTGATCGAACGGACGTATGAGTCGATCAGAGGCGCCAAACGAGCAATCGTCCACCTGTACAACTCGACGTCGACACTGCAACGTCGTGTTGTGTTCGGTCTCGACAAGGACGGCATCAAGGACATCGCCGTCCAGGGCGCTCGGATCTGCAAGAAGTTCGAGGAGACCGTCCCCGAGGTCGATGTCGCCTACGAGTACTCGCCCGAGTCGTTCACCGGAACCGAACTGCCGTACGCGGCCGAGGTATGCAACGCGGTGATCGAAGAGTGGGCACCGACGCCTGATCGCAAGGTCGTCATCAACCTCCCGGCCACCGTCGAGGTGGCTACCCCGAACGTGTATGCCGACCAGATTGAGTGGATGCATCGCCACTTGGCCCGCCGCGACTCCGTCGTTCTCTCTTTGCACCCCCACAACGATCGCGGTACCGCCGTTGCTGCCGCAGAGCTCGGCTACCTGGCTGGCGCTGACCGCATCGAGGGCACTCTCTTCGGCAACGGCGAGCGCACCGGCAACGTCTGCATCGTCACGCTCGGCTTGAACCTGTTCAGCCAGGGCATCGACCCGATGCTCGACTTCAGCGACATCGATGAGATTCGACGCATCACCGAGTATGCCAACCAGCTGCCGGTTCACCCCCGGCACCCTTATGGCGGCGACCTCGTCTACACCGCGTTCTCCGGCTCTCATCAGGATGCCATCAAGAAGGGGTTCGACGCGCTGACAGCTGACGCCGGGGCCGCAGGCAAGACCGTCGACGACATCTTGTGGGCGGTTCCCTACCTGCCGATCGACCCCAAGGACGTCGGCCGCAGCTACGAGGCCGTCATCCGGGTCAACAGCCAGTCCGGCAAGGGCGGCGTCGCCTACATCATGAAGGCCGAGCACCAGTTTGATCTTCCACGCCGGCTGCAGATCGAGTTCAGCCACGTTGTCCAGCAGCACACCGATGACGAAGGCGGCGAGGTGACTGCCGAAGAGATGTGGTCGATCTTCGAACGTGAGTTCCTTGCAGAGGGCGGCTCACTGCAGCTCAACGCCGTGCACACGTCGAGTGCGCAGGGTGAGAAGGACGCCTTACGCGTCGGGATTTACGTAGACGGTGAGCGGCGTGAGCTCGAGGGGCACGGAAACGGCCCGATCGCGGCCTTTGTCAACGCGCTGTCGACAATGGGCAAGGACGTGCGCGTCCTCGACTACGCCGAGCACGCGATGAGCTCTGGCGGCGACGCCAAAGCAGCCGCCTACCTCGAGTGCGCTATTGACGGCCAGGTGTTCTGGGGAGTGGGCGTCGACCCGAACATCCTCACCGCGTCGCTGAAGGCCATCGTCAGCGCGGTCAACCGGGCAGCGCGAATCGCCTGAGCTGCGCGGCTACTCCGGAACAGCCACGCAGGCGGTTCCAACGCGGCGGAAACCGACCCGTTCATAGACCCGGGCCACTGCGTCGTCGTCGGCGCTGAGGAAGATCACCTCGATCCCGCGTCGGATCGCATCGGCCACCAGCGTGTCCGTGACTGCCGCCCCCAAGCCCCGTCGACGGACACTCGGAACGGTGCCAACACCGACAATCTCGGTGACGTCCCCCACCGGATTGTGACCGCCCGAGCACAGCACCCCGTGCTCGTCCTCGGCCACAACGAGCACCGAGTGCCCGTCGCGGATCAGCTGCCGAAGGTCTTCGGACGCCTCGGGGGCGCGCTGCTCGACCGCAGCGTCTCGTTCAGTCGGCCCTATGTCGCTGACGGCGGTTCCTGGCGATGCGAATGCGAGCCGGGCAACGACCTGAGCGCCAGGGACGACCGGGTCGTCGGGGTTGTCGATCCGGCGTATCCGAAGGCCGTCAGGAACCGGAACGGCCAGGGGGTCGTGGTGCACGAGCAGTGGGTGCTCGCTGACCCGGAGGCCGGCGTCTCGACCGGCGGTGCTCAGGTCGGGGGCGATCTCGGCGAGCCACTCGAGGGTTTCCGGCAGGCCGAGATCGCGTTGCCGGGCTCGCAGCGCGACGATGTCTGCAGCCGTCACGTACCCGGAGGCCCAACCCAGACTCGGCCTGGCATAGAACGGATGGGCCAACCGAGACCGGAACAGCGTGAAGGGGCCGACCGCCTCAACGTCAGCGCAGACACGGGGAACGGCGTCCAGATAGCGCTCGATTCGGCCGATCAGGCCGTGCGCTTCAGTGCTCATGGCACGATCTTGGCCGACTCGCCGGGCCCACGGCTACCCATCCCCTCAGGCGAGGGGAGAATGGTTGGGTGAATCTGTATCGAGATGAGGGCGTCGTGCTGCGCACCCAGAAGCTGGGTGAGGCCGACCGCATCATCACGGTGCTGACCAAGAACTATGGCCGGGTCCGGGCGGTGGGCAAGGGCGTCCGGCGCACCTCGTCGAAGTTCGGCGCGAGGCTCGAACCGTTCAGCCATGTCGACATTCAGTTCTACACCGGCAAGTCCCTGGACATCGTGACGCAGGTCGAGTCGCTTGCGGCCTACGGCGCCTCCATCGCCGACGACTACGGCAGGTACACATCCGGCACCGCGATGCTGGAGACCGCTGAGCGGCTGACGGACGCCGAGAAAGAACCAGCCGTCCAGCAATACCTGTTGCTGGTCGGGGGTCTGCGCTCGTTGTCTGCCGGCGAGCACCGCGCGGGAGCAGTCCTTGATGCCTACCTACTCCGGTCGTTGGCCGTCGCCGGCTATGCGGCGAGCTTCGACGACTGCACGCGCTGCGGAGCGCCAGGCCCGCACCGCTGGTTCTCGATCGAGTCCGGAGGGTCGGTCTGCGGCGACGACCGGCCATCGGGATCGGCAACGATCAGCGCTGAGTCACTGACGGTTCTATCGGCGCTGCTCACCGGTGATTGGGCCATCGTGGACTCCGCAGACCCGCGGCACCTGCGAGAGAGCACCGGCATCGTTGCGGCCTACACCCAATGGCACCTCGAGCGAGGCCTCCGCTCGCTGCGTCTGGTGGAGCGCACGTGAGCCGACGTCGCGTCCTCAGCCCGCCCAACCAGCACCCGAGCGGTGCCCGAGCGCCCGCCGTCCCCGCAGATCTGGTGCCGCGTCACGTGGCCGTCGTCATGGACGGCAACGGGCGGTGGGCCAAGGCACGAGGGCTTCCTCGCACCGAGGGTCACAAGGCGGGCGAGGCGGCCCTCTTCGACCTCGTCGAAGGAGCAATCGAAGTCGGCGTGAAGTACTTGTCGGCGTACGCGTTCAGCACCGAGAACTGGAAGCGCTCACCTGACGAAGTGCGGTTCCTCATGGGGTTCAACCGCGATGTCATCCGGCGGCGTCGCGACGAGATGAACGCTATGGGCGTCCGGGTGCGATGGGCGGGGCGGCGGCGGCGACTCTGGAAGAGCGTGATCGACGAACTGGAGGAGGCCGAGCAGCTCACGCGCAGCAACAAGGTGCTGACGCTCACCATGTGCGTCAACTATGGCGGACGAGCCGAGATTGCTGATGCGGCGGCGTCCATCGCGTGGGCTGTGTCCGAGGGGCGGCTTGACCCGACGCGGGTCGATGAACGAACCGTTGCACGTTTCCTCGACGAACCTGACCTGCCGGACGTCGACCTCTTCATCCGCAGTTCCGGCGAGCAGCGCATCTCCAACTTCTTGCTCTGGCAGAGCGCCTATGCCGAGCTGATCTTTCTCGATGAGCTCTGGCCCGACATCGACCGGCGGCACCTCTGGAAAGCGATCGAGCAGTACGCCGCCAGGGACCGACGTTACGGGGGAGCAGACCCAAC